>JBDOMX010001074.1:0-5594 GCA_039831615.1 Planctomycetaceae bacterium | reverse complement strand
ATGAACGAGTTGATCGAGTTGGCTGATGTGCTTCAGACCCGCATCGGAAATCTTCGCACCAACCAGATTCAGATGAGTCAGTTGTGAGAACTCCCCAAGCGACTTGAGACCTGCATCTGTAATGTTTGTACCGGCAAAGCCTTCGGAATAGAGCAGCTCAAGGCGGCGCAGGCGGGGTAGTCGCGCGAGGTGACGAATCCCGTCGTCAGTAATCGGCAGCAGGCTGAGATCGAGTTCGCGCAGGTTCGACATGTGATTCAAGTGGCTCAGTCCGTCATCCGTGACCGAGTTGCCGTATAGGTTGAGTATTTCGAGATTGTTGAGTTGAGATAACATCTTCAGACCTGCATCAGAAATGCGTTCCGGTTCGAAACCGGTTTTCTTCAACACCAACGCTCGCAGTCCCGCCATTCGACCGAGGGTGTCACAACAGGCATCGTTCACACCGTTGCAGACATCCAGACTAATCGCAGCGAGTTTGGGCGCCGCTGCAAGCTGATCCAGCCCCTCCTTTGAGACGGATGTTCCCGGCGCGATCAACACGGCCAGCTGCTTCGAGCGACCGAGACGGGCGAAACCGGTGTCTGTGACATCAGTGCACGATTCCACATTGAGCCCGACGAGACCGCTCAGGGTACTGATTTGCTGCAGACCGTCATCGCTGATTCGCGTTCCGGCCACGCTGAGAACGAATGGCGAAGACCGTTGCTGGAGCTGTCGATGCGGGTCTTTGGAGATCAATCCGTTGGTATCGAGCTGAGCGTCGGTCACCGTGACAATGGGGATTGCAGAATCGCTGGCGTTCGATTCGAGGGCAAATCGGTACAAATGTTCGCCGTTCTCGCCAGTGCGCGCCGCCTGGTCCGGTTGTGATGTTGGCAAGTCAACGGCTGAAGCCCTCTGCTTCAGGTCGTAGACCCAAAGATCGTTCTGTTCGCGAAGAAACAGTTTTCCGTGCGCCACGACCGGGTGCGACCAGCTGTCTCCTCCAGCCGGGATATCGAATTGTCCCAGCAACCTGTAACCATCACTCGAAGCATCGATGAGCGCCACGACGCCATTCTGGTAGTGAAAGTAGAGTCGCCCATCCGCTGCTACAACCGATGCCGACCCGGTGCCTGGTCCGCGGCGTTTCCAGATGATCTTTCCTGTCTGCAGCTCAATGCAGGTCGGCAAACCGTTGTTACTTCCATGGCCTCCGTAGATGTGATTGCCAATCAACACAAATCCCCCGTGATGATTTTGAAATTTGTTGCCCTGCAGGCGATAGACTTCCTGAGCTGCTATTCCGTTTCCGTCGGGGTTTCCTGTCAATCGCAGCAAAACCGCCCCGGAGTGATAACCGTTTGCTGAGAAAACAAGATCACCGCGAACAAGCGGCGTGGGGATGTTCGCCGTCTGGTTGGAGATATCGTTGTAACCCCAAAGATACCGTCCGGATTTCGCTTCGAATCCCACCAGTCCACGGCCGGTGAGCTGGATGTATTGCCGAACACCCGCTGCTTCTGACAGAACGATGGAAGAAAACGCAGCACCGTCACGGCCCTTCTCACCGATGTCCGGCATGTGTGATTTCCAGATCAAGTCACCGGTGCGACGGTTGAGCGCGACCAGCATTGCGTCCTCGCCTCCCGGCGTGCAGATCAGTTTGTGACCATCGATGAGCGGTGATTCACCATATCCACGACCCGACATCAATCGTCCACCGAACTCGTCCGTGAAGTTGCGCTGCCAAAGCTCTGTTCCATCGATTGCGTTGATGCAAACAAGTTCACCGTCAGGATCGAGCGCGTAAACGAACCCGTCGTGAACGGTCGGAGTCGCCATGACATTCCGCGACGTTGTCCCAATCTTCGTTGCCCAGCGTTGTTTTCCGGACTGGAGATCCAGAGCGAAGCACAGCACCTGTCCATCAATTGCTCCCGTTGTAAAGACCTGTCCAGCGGCGATCACGACACTCGAATAGCCGTCGCCGATTCCCGAAGCCTTCCACACGCGGGCTGGTGGCGTATCCATCCAGGACCTCAATAATCCTGTTTCATTCGATACGGCATTGCGGTTCGTGCCTCGCCATTGGGGCCAATCTCCGGCCCTGGCCACATCGGCAATGTCAACGCAGCTGATGGCGACGGGCAGTGCCATCGCGGCCACCATCGATCGACAGGACAGCACGGACCACAATGGCGATCCCATAAACTCCAGTCCTTGAATGTGTGCTTTCAGAGAAAGAGCTGCCATTGTAGCTGAACACATTTCGGAATGCGTGGTGCTGGTTTCGCTTCAGGAGGTACATTTCGGTTGCAGATGTCAAATCGCCGGACACCACCGCAAGAGTCAGCAATTCCGGAGTAGAACGGTCCCAAACCATGGATGACTGTGCCCCGTAGAATGCTCTGCGAAGATCTGCCGAATTCCCTGAAGTTGCACGGTGGCTCAAAACGGTGTCGCAGCTGCAAACGTTTGGTACAATGCAGGGCTGTGAACGCTGATCTCCAACCGTGCGTTCCGTTGCCGAAAACAATGATCATTGGGCTTCGTGGATTGAATTGATGAGGCGTATTCTCAACTTGCTTGTCTGGCTGACCGGTGTCTGGTGCGTCATCGGCCCGCCCGTCGCGGCGGAAGACACAGTCTCGTTCAATCGGGATATTCGTCCGATTCTGTCCGATCGATGCTTCCAGTGTCATGGTCCTGATGAAGGAGCTCGCCAGGCGGAACTGCGACTCGACGTTGCCGATGAAATGGAAGGACCTTTTCGCGATCGCGACGGAAGTCGAGTGATTCAGCCGGGGGACCTTCAGGCCAGTACCATATGGTACCGACTGACGACCGACGAAGAATCGGAACAAATGCCGCCGAAAGATTCTCACAAGAAGCCATTGTCGGCTGCAGAACAGGAGTTGATGAGGCGCTGGATATTGCAGGGTGCCGCATACGATGACTTCTGGGCCTTTGTGCCGCCAAAGGCTGCGACGCTTCCAAAGGTCGATGACCCGCAGTGGCAGTCGCGAATTGATCGCTTTGTCCTGAACCGACTAATACAGAAGAACCTGAAGCCGCAGGCCAAAGCCGACGCGCGAACGTTGATCAGAAGAGTCTCTTTTGATTTGACGGGTCTGCCTCCCACGCCAAACGAGATAGACCGGTTTGTCAATGATTCCTCCTCGAAAGCCTGGGAGGCCCTGGTCGATCGACTTCTTGCCACGCCACAGTACGGAGAACACATGGCGAAATACTGGCTGGATCTGGTGAGATTTGCTGACACAAACGGCATTCATCACGATCACTACCGTGAAATGACACCTTATCGTGACTGGGTCATTCGTGCCTTCAACGACAATCTGCGCTTCGATGATTTCATCACATTTCAGATTGCGGGCGATCTTTATGAACAGCCAACGATTGAACAGAGAATTGCTTCCGGCTTCAATCGACTGCATCTTGTGATCGATCGAGGAACGGCGCTCCCTGAGGAAAGTTACACGCGCAACGTCGTGGATCGCGTTTCCGCAGTCGGAACAGCGTTCCTCGGTCTGACACTTGGTTGCGCCGTGTGTCATGACCATAAGTATGACCCGGTCACGCAGAAGGATTTCTACCAGCTGTTTGCATTCTTCAACAATATCGACACGGAACCGGAAACTCCCGGCAGAAAACATCATCCTCCCTTTATTCGGCTGCCGACTCCGGAACAAAGCGAAGAGCTGATGCAGATCGAATCCCGCATGTCAGCGACCACATCTGAGATCAATGCACTTCAAATTGTGCTCAGCGAACTTAGTGACGGTGCCGAAGAACAGAAAACTGCTGCTGAGTCGCAGTTGCAAGCCACGAAGGAGCAACTGCAGGCTCTTACCAGGCAAAGTGAAGAAATCGAAAACGCTGTACTCGTGAGTCTGGTGTCGAAAGAACGGACGGATATTCGACCGGCCTACGTCCTCACGCGCGGTGCCTACGATCAGCCGGGCGAAGAGGTCGGACGCGACACGCCCGCTTTTCTTCCGTCCCTGGACGCCGCCGGTGAGATCAGTACCCGGATGGACCTGGCTCGCTGGTTGACGAACGGTCAACATCCGCTGACGGCCCGCGTCGCCGTGAACCGGTTGTGGCAACAGTTCTTTGGAGTCGGACTCGTGAAGACTTCGGAGGACTTCGGAGCACAGGGTGAATTCCCAAGTCATCCTGAATTGCTCGATGACCTGGCAAACAGGTTTGTGGCATCCAACTGGGACGTTAAGGCGCTCGTCAGGTCGATTGTTTCGTCTCAGGCGTATCAACAGTCCTCCAGTGCACCCGTTGAGTCGTTTCTTGCGGATCCTGAGAATCGTTTGATTGCGCGTGGATCTCGTTTCCGTCTGGACTCTGAAATGATTCGTGATCAGATTCTTGCTGTTAGTGGTTTGCTGAACGAATCAATGTACGGAAGAAGCGTGAAGCCCCCTCAACCCCCGAATCTGTGGAAAAGTGTTTCGATGGTGTCGTCGAGTACTTACGCATTCGAGGCGGACACAGGTGATGATATCTACCGCCGCAGCATCTACTCGTTTTGGAAACGAGCAATGCCGCCGCCTCAGATGACTATCTTCGATGCACCCACAAGAGAAAGCTGTGTTGCCCGGCGTGAACGGACTAACACACCGTTGCAGGCTCTGGTGCTGATGAATGAGAGTCAGTATTTCCAGGCCGCTGGAAATCTCGCACGGACACTCGTGGCCAGGAAAGACATCAGTGACGACGCACGCCTGACACTGGCCTTTGAGTTGGTCACGTCACATCTTCCTGACGACAAGGAGCAGGTGAGCCTGCGAAACGGTCTGGGCGAATTCCGGGCAATCTACCAGGCGGACGCGGGATCCGCAGCAGCGATCACGACTGATCTGGAGCAACCCGGTGATCAGGAACGAGCTGAAATCTCGGCATGGACAATGCTGATCAATTCGCTGTTTAACCTCGATGCAGTCAAGACACGGGAGTAAAAATGGACCCTCTGCAGCTCTACCAAACCATACAGTCCCGCCGACAATTCCTGAGTCGAACGAAAATGGGACTCGGTGCCGCTGTTCTTGGCTCCCTGGCTGCGGAGCATACCGCGGCGACGGAAAACACTTTGCCACATTTTGCACCGAAGGCAAAGCGGGTCATCTTTCTGTTTATGGCTGGCGCTCCAAGTCAGTTGGACCTGTTCGATTTCAAGCCGGACCTGGTGGACAAGTTCAGACAACCTCTGCCCAGTGATGTCAGAGACGGCCAGCGCGTGACGGCGATGACGAAAGGCCGGGACCATCTGGTTCAGCCAACGATGTTCAGGTTTTCACCACAGGGCCGAAGTGGCCTGTTCATGTCAGAATTGCTGCCGCATCTTTCGACCGTGGCTGACGATCTGTGTCTGATCAAGTCGATGTACACGGATGCGATCAACCACGACCCCGGCAAGACGTTGATTTGTACCGGCTCACAGATTCCCGGCAAACCGAGTCTCGGCGCGTGGTTGAGCTATGGTATGGGCACTTTGAACAGGGATCTTCCGGACTTCATCGTGTTGAACTCAGCGTTCTGGTCGGGTGATCAGCGAAACGTCCAGGCTTTGTACAGCC
>JBDOMX010000057.1:0-5602 GCA_039831615.1 Planctomycetaceae bacterium | reverse complement strand
GATCTGGCCAGCACTTCAACGTCTTCAATACTCACGGGAAGTGAAGGAGCTTCACCCATCAGCCCTCGTTGATAAATTCCAAACTGGAAGTCCGCGAACGATGGAGACGTTGTCATTGAGAACAGTCCGTACAGTAGACAGAAACCAATACCTGCAACTTGCTGTCGACGAGCAGATCAGGATACTGGCAGAACCACCGCCCTCACAGGGACTGGATGCGGCGACTTTGTTGACGGATAACAAGTTGTCAGTGACCGGCGTGACGACGGGATTAAAGCGGTTTTCGAAAAGTCGTGGCTGGTTCCGGCTTGCGGGGGCCATGAATGATGGGCTCTGGCACTTCCGCCGCAGCCACGAATCAGCGTAATCCGCTGTAGATATTCTGTTCCGGAAACCTGCACATGGATACCATCGATTTTTCGCGGTCCTTTCTGACCTTTCGCATCGATACCGAAAAAAGACCTCCTCAAACGGCCAGCCACAAACCGCCATTCAGCCTCAATAACTGTCGCATCCAGATCGAATGTCGTCTGCGGGTCACGGATCGGTTCTCCAGTCAAACGCAGACCTGTGTTTTGGGGGCCAGTTGCAAGACGGAGCGAGTTGGCGTCACGCGAGACATCTGGACAGTCCCGAATGCCGATTTTGCTCCCGTCTTTTCGGACACGGAGTTCATGCATATCAAAACGTATGCGCGCGCCGGCGAAGGCGTTGAGCTGTACCCACCCGGGAGCGGCAGCCAGTCAGAGCGACAATCGGGAAGCATTGCCGATGCCTTTGACGATGTGCGAATCGACATCGCAGAATGCAGAGGAGAATCACTGGCCACCTCCGCCGAGATCGTCCATGCGACGCTCAGCAACACAGTCCTCGTCGCAAAAACAACAATCGAATCGGACCACTACACGGCCGTCCTCGAGTACCCGGTCAGGACCATGAATGCCAATGAGCGCGACGACATCTATCAAACGGATACCGGGCCCGTGCTGTTTCCCGATCTGACCTGCGAACCGGACGAAATTCTGCCCCGACTGCAATTCGCCTACGCCGCATTCAATTGTCCGGAATGGATTGAGTTTCTGGTCCGCGTTCCTGTTCCCGTTGCAGACGGTATCGATGTCTATCACTATTCCAGATCGGTCCGGTGCGATGCCAGGAATGAAATCATCGGACTCGTGTGATGCTCACTCAATCAGCGTTCCGGAGAACGCGATCTCGACCGGCCCGGACAACAGCAATTCACCGTCCGCTCTCCAGTGAACTTCGAGTGTTCCGCCCGGAAGACCGACCTGACATAGCTGGTTCTTCCTGATCCGTCCCGTGTGCGTTGCAGCAGCAACCGCTGCGCAGGCGCCGGAACCGCATGCACGAGTTTCTCCGCTGCCACGTTCCCAGACCCGCATTCTCAACTCGTTCGGACCGCGAACGTCAACCAACTCAACGTTGGTCCGTTGAGGGAAATCTGCATGATGCTCGATTTGCGGACCGACGTTAGAGATCATTCGGTCGCTGAGGTCCTCCGTAAACACAACCGCATGCGGATTACCAATCTGCACACTGTGCACGGTGATCGTGGTCGAATCGACGAGGTCAATGAGCTGGCCTTCGCGTGAAGTGAGCAGTTCCGGACATCCCATTTCGACGGTCGCCGACCCGGATTGATCCTGGTGTTTGATTTCTCGAGCAGTGACGACTCGGCCACCTGCCAAAATGCGGCAGGTGGCATTGACGTATCCTTCGCGCTGCATCCAGACGGCAATACATCGGGCTCCATTGCCGCACATGGTTGCCGACGAACCATCCGCGTTCCAGATGCGCATCTCAACATCACAATCGTGATCCCGGGGAGGCACCATGCAGATAATTCCGTCAGCTCCGACGTGAGCATAACGACGACAGATTCGAGGCGCGAGGCTTCCCGAATCCCGTGGCAGGGGTCCGGAGAATCCATCGAAGAAAATATAGTCGTTTTCAGCTCCATGCATTTTAACGAATGGGAGCTGCAACGGGACGGAGGGAGTCATCTGGAGATTCGATCACGGCTACTTAAGACCATATTCCTTGATCTTACGATAGACAGTGCGTTCACCTTTCCCTAACAGACGGGCGGCTTCTTCGCGGTTGCCATCCGTGAGGTCGAGCGCTCGCTGAATGTAGTATTTCTCAACTTCATCCAGCGGTCGGCCAATGAGCGAATCGGCACCTGAGGGACCAATACTATCACCTTCCTCCACGCCGCCACTCACCAGCTGAGCAATCTCGGTTGGCAAACCATCGACATCCAGCAGACCATCCGTGTCCATCACCAGCATGCTTTCGACGGTATTTCGCAGTTGGCGAATGTTTCCCGGCCAGTCGTAGCTCAGCAGTGCCAGCCGCGCGGTCCTGGAGAAACCGTGAGCTTCACACCCTGTCTTCTTTGACAGATCGCGCAGGAAATGTTCCATGAGCAGCGGAATGTCACCAGGACGCTCTCTGAGCGGAGGTAATTCAATGCTGATCACCATCAGGCGATAATACAAATCTTCTCGAAACGACCCGTCTGCCACCATCTGTTTGAGATTCGCGTTCGTGGCCGCCACCAGACGCACGTTGATTTCGAATTCGTCGTTCGCTCCCAGACGAGTGATTCGCCGGTCTTCCAGAACTCTCAACAGTTTGATCTGCGTTTCCATCGGCATTTCACCGACTTCGTCGAGAAACAGGGTTCCTCCATTGGCGTGTTCGAACTTGCCGATCCGCCGTCCGATGGCTCCCGTGAATGCTCCCTGTTCGTGACCAAACAATTCGCTCTCCAGAATACTGTCTGGCAGGGCAGAAATGTTCAGTGGTACAAATGGTTTACTCTTACGAGGACTGTTTTGGTGCAGAGCCTTGGCAACCAGTTCCTTACCAGTTCCGTTTTCCCCGTAAATCAGCACAGTGCTGTCAGTCGGTGCCACGTATTTAAGTTTATCGATGATGCGGTGCATCTGTGGGCTGTTGCCAATCACACCCTCAAAACCGAAGCGTTCGTCCAGCGACCGACGCAATTCAGCATTGCGTCGGATCAATCGAAGGCGGGCCGACGCTTTTTCGACGGCCGAACGCAGTTCTGTAATATCCAGGGGTTTGGTCAGATACGTGTAGGCACCATGCTGCATGGCCGTCACCGCCGACGCGATGGATCCGTGGCCGGTCAGGACAATGACTTCTGCGTCCGGCAACTCTTCTTTGGTCAGTCGCAGGATCTCCAGACCATCGATGTCGCCCATTCGCAGGTCGGTGACAACCACGTCCCATGATTCGCTGGTGATCAGCCCGGAACCCCGTTCTCCCGATGCAGCGACCTGGCATTCGCAGTTGATACGGCTGAGGCTCTCGGCGACGGCCTGCGCATGGCTTTCGTCGTCATCCACCACAAGCACGCGGATGGGGATCGCCGTCAAATCTGGAGCTTCGCTGGCGTTGTCGGTCATAAATCCAGAGGGTGCAAAGGCAGCCGAATGGTAAATCGAGTCCCCTGACCCGGTTCACTGTCGCAGGCGATGGTGCCACCGTGGGCTTCGATGATACGTCTCACCGTCGGTAATCCCAGCCCACTGCCGCCGGATCGTGTGGAAAAGAAAGCCTGAAACATGCGGTCGCGAGTTTTGTGGTCCATTCCCCGGCCTGTGTCGATGACCTCCAGCACGATCGTGTGATCGCGGACTGTGGTAATGAATTCCAGAGTCCCGCCATCCGGCATCGCCTGCAATGCGTTGCGTCCGAGATTGTTGAGAACCTGCCGCAGCAGGGCGATATCGAGTGGGATTTCGGGGAGGTTGGCATCGAGGTGCGGCCTCACTTCGACGTGATGTTCGGCTGCCAGTGGATCCAGAAATTCCAGGTAGCTGGTCACTGTTTCATTGAGGCTGCCTGTTTCAAGTTGTGGTTCGCCGGCACGAGCAAACTGCAAAAAAGCGTTGAGGATCTCCTCCAGCTGATGGCATTCGTGCTGGAGCTTGGTCACGCGTTCAAGCATCCGGCGGGAGCGCGCTGACTCTTCTTCGTCGAGGTCTTCGGCAAGCAGCTCCAGATGCATGCCGATCGTCGACAGCGGGTTACGGATTTCGTGAGCCAGGCCGCCGGCCAGCGTGGCCAGTTCGGTATTCTTGGCCTGCAGTCGTTCGCGTTCGGCACTGGCCAGGTTGGTTGTCATGGGATCGTCCGGAAGTGCCGACGCAGGTCCGGGGAATGCCCCTCTCCCCGAACCAGGGGAGAGGAGACCCGAATCTGGAGCGACATTCAAGATTCAACGAGCAGTCGAAACAAATGCCGAATCACTACTCGTCCGCTTCATCGTCCCCTTCAGGGGCGTTCTCAGCGAGTACGGCCTTACGAGACAGTTTGACGCGATTTTGATCATCGACAGCAATGACTTTGACATCCATGACATCGCCGACACTGCACACATCATTGACATTCTTCACGAAGCCGTCAGACAGCTCGCTGATATGACACAGTCCGTCTTTTCCCGGAGCGATTTCAATGAATGCTCCGAAGTCTTTGATGGATGTGACCTTGCCGTTGTAAATACGGCCGACCTGGATTTCCTCGGTCAAGGCCTCGACACGAGCCAAAGCAGCGTCGGCAGCCGCCGCATTCTCCCCGGAGATCGTCACTGTTCCGTCCTCCGCGATGTCGATCTGTGCACCGGTTTCTTCCTGCATCGCTCGAATCGTTTTCCCCCCAGGTCCGATCAGCAGACCGATCTTCTCCGGGTTGATGCTTGTCTGCACCAGGCGTGGAGCGGTTTCAGCCACTTCCTGACGAGGACGACGAATGGCACCGAGCATCGATCGTAACAGGTTCTTACGAGCACCAAGAGCCTGATCGAGGGTTTCCCGGATCACCTGTTCGGTGATCCCATTGTTCTTCAGGTCCAGCTGAATTCCGGTCACTCCGCGACCAGTTCCGGCAACCTTGAAGTCCATTTCACCGAAGTGGTCTTCTTCGCCCATGATGTCGGTCAGCAGAATGTGCTTGTCACCGTCCTGAACCAGTCCAATCGAGATTCCGGCGACCGGTTGGCGAATGGGAACGCCGGCATCCATCAGAGCCAGCGTGGCACTGCAGACAGAAGCCATTGAGCTGCTGCCATTCGATTCGAGAATATCCGAGATAATTCGAATCGTATAAGGAAACTTGTCGGAGTCCGGGATGACAGGTTTCACGGATCGTTCCGCCAGACAACCATGCCCAATTTCACGGCGGCCCGGACCGCGAATTGGACGACATTCGCCCACAGAAAACGATGGGAAGTAATAGTGCAGCATAAAGCGATCCGCATGATCGCCGAACAGCCCGTCGCTGCGCTGCTGGTCGCGCGTGGTTCCCAGGGCGACGGTGGCCAGCGACTGAGTTTCGCCTCGGGTGAACACCGCGGACCCGTGCACTCGCGGAATACGCGACACCTCGCAGGCAACGTCGCGCAGGTCGCCCGGAGCTCGACCGTCGAGGCGTTTGCCGCTCAGAAGCAGGTCGCGAACGACTTTTGCTTCCAGTTTGTAGAAGGCATCCCCAAACTGAGCCCGAGTGAGTCCGGCGCTGGTTTCCTCTGCTTCGTCAGGGAAGTATTTCT
>JBDOMX010001196.1:0-5605 GCA_039831615.1 Planctomycetaceae bacterium | reverse complement strand
CCAAACGTTTTGTTCTTGTACGATCAGTTGATTAGGTTGCGAGAAGAAGTCGATAGCCTGAAAGAGCAAATTGGATCAATGGCATCCGGTGGTTCCGACAACTGAGGCTTTACCTGCTGCTGGAACGCCAGATCGCATCAGGCGATACTGATGAGCCGTGTCCGCTGAGTTTGTGAAACTCAGGCGGTAGTTTCAATTGGGTACACGCAAACAAAATGTACCCAATAGACGCCATCCGAACCCGATACGGACACTACCCGACGCCAACCGGATGATGTGATGGACACGGAAAAACCGCTATCCGAACGTCATGCGGACATAGTGACATGTTGTTGTCATTATTTAAAATCCAGTGGGGGCGTGATTGGGGGTTCCCACCGACCGGGTCAGCGGGCAGTCGTGGCGGCGAGTGGCTACAATCAAGCCATGAGGATTCTCTTAACTGACTGCTGAAGGTGCTGCCATGAAACGACTGCTTGTCTGCCTGCTGCTGGTAGTTCTGCTGCAAACTGCCAACATCGCCCGGGCCGCGGTGCCGAACATCCTGGTCATCTTCATCGATGACATGGGATTCGCGGATCCGAGTTGCTTTGGCAATCCGCTCGTCAAGACGCCTCACATCGACAAGCTCGCTGCTCAAGGCATCAAGCTCGCCAACTTCTACGTCAACTCGCCGATCTGTTCCGCCTCACGAGTCGCTCTCACCACTGGTCAGTATCAGGGGCGATGGAAGATCCATTCGTACTTGAACACGCGGGCTGGCAATGCGAATCGAGGTATGGCTGACTACCTCGACCCGTCCGCACCGACGACTGCAAAGAAGCTAAAAGCGGCCGGCTACGCAACCGCTCATTTCGGCAAGTGGCATATGGGAGGCGGTCGTGATGTCGACGACGCTCCTCTGCCTCGGGCGTACGGATTCGACGAATCTCTGGTTTCCTTCGAAGGTCTGGGCGACCGAATTATTTCCAATCCGAAGGGCGTTGAAAGAGCGCGGGCTCTCGGTCACGGCAAGATCATTTCCTGCAATCGCTGGGAGAGGATGCAGATACAGACCGATCGCACAATCGACTTTATCCGCCGCCACCGCGATGGCCCGTTTTACGTTCGGCTGTTTCCAAACGACGTGCACGACGCGCACGTGCCGATTCCCGGTAGCGCCGATAAATTCAAATCCGTTTCCGACGATCCCTTTGTTCGCGATTTTTTCGCAGTGCTCGAGGAGATGGACAAGCAGATCGGGCGGGTGATCTCGACGATTGATGAACTGAATCTCGGAAAGAAAACCCTGATCCTCTTCACGAGCGACAACGGGCCCACTGACTGGCCGAAGAAATATCTGACGGGACCACCGGCCGGCTTCACCGGTCCCTACCGGGGTCGAAAATGGTCGCTGTACGAAGGCGGCATCCGCATGCCCTTCATCGCACGCTGGACTGGTACAATTCCAGCCGGCATCGAAGACGCCACCAGCGTGGTGAGCGCGATTGATCTCTCCCCGACCATCTGCCGTTTTGCAGGAGTTCCGGTCGAGGATAACCTCGATGGTTTGGACCGCGGAGATGTTCTCCTTGGCAAGCCCTCCCGTCGCGGCAAACCCGTTTTCTGGCAATACGGCCATCCCCATGCCATTCTCAAAGGAGGCAAACCGGAGCACCAGAGTCCCACCTTCGCGATGCGTGATGGCCGCTGGAAATTTCTGGTCAATCCCGACGGTAGCGAAGCCCAGCTATTAGACCTCGAAACGGATGAAGGTGAGACCACCAACCTTCTTTCCAAACACTCAAGCCGTGCCGCCGCTATGGCTGCCCGAATCTCCGAGTGGGCTGACGACATCGGATTTGCGTTCGATAACAAAGCTCCCCTCACCGCACCCGTGCCAGCGATCGCGATCCTTGCCAGTAACCAGCTCCTTCGATTTGTGAATCACGGCGTCAAGGGTGACACCGGCTTGCTTCAGTTGGACGGGAAATCATGGCTCGACCTGCCAGCGTTTCGAGCGCCGAAAGTGGCTGGCGGCCGCTCCCTGCGAATCAAGGGCACCATTCGACCCGGTTCTCCGTCGGGAGTTGTCCTCGCTCACGGTGGCAATCGAGCTGGCTACAGTGTTTATCTCGATGAAGGTCATTTGTGCTTTGCCGCGGGCGTGAACAAAAAACGCACTGTGGTCCGTTCCTCATCCGAGATCACTGGTTCTGCCAGCTTCGAAGCAAACTGGAATTCCAGGGGAGAAGTGTTTCTCAAAGTGAATGGCAAACTCGTCGGAAAGGCAGAAGCAGGAATCATTCAACACGAGCCCGGTGACTCCATTCAGATTGGTGCAGACCTTATCCAACCCGTCGGGAATTATAATGCGCCGAACTACTTCTCCGGCATTATTGAAAATCTCACGTTCAAGTATCCGAACGGAACCTGACGTGCCTACGTGACTTTTCACTCGGGAAACACCAATCGGACTTCAAGCCAACGACCAACCCAAAGATAAATGCCTGAACCCAACATGCGGACCAACACAATGCTCTCTCGTATCATCGCCTTAATGCTCAGCATCTCTGCAACAGCAGTCGCCGAGACGCCCACTCCGCCAGACGTCTTGATGTGTACTCCAGGCGAACTCATTTTCTCAGAAGACTTCAATCCCGAAACCGTCTCTGATCGCTGGGGGTTCAAGGCCGATTTCGCATTGCGTGACGGCGCGCTGTTGCGCACGGATGTCGCTCCGGCCGAATCCAAACGAGTCTTTCTCAAAAACCCGTCCTTCCATAACACGATCATCCAGTTCGACTTCAAACTCTCCGGCAAGACGACAGACCTTCGCCTCGTGACTGGCAGCGGCGGCGGATACAACAGCGTCACTCAGATCCGTCCCGACCACTTTCAGGTCAACACGCCGGTTGATCGCGATGCCGGGATCGTCCCCGCTCACCTTGGCGAGTGCATCCGCAAACTTCGGCCCAGCCAGTGGCAGACCATGACGATAGAATACTGGAACGACGAAATTGTTGCCCACCTAAGCGACAACGAATTCGTCATCGGCAGGCACCCCATCATCGACCGCACCCGCAAGTACTTCGCCTTCCAGTTCGATCTCCCCGGCACCTCGATCGACAACGTCCGCGTCTGGAAGGCCACGGGCCAGCGGGATAGCTGGACCAAAACTCGCAAAAAACTCGCGATGGCTCAGGCTGAACGCGCCCCTGTCAAGCGTGCTCCCGTTGAGCGATACAAACACGAGTACACGAACCTCAAATCCCGACTCACTCTGCATGATCAGGCCTACCGCGACCTCGTGGCCAAACACGAGAAGCTCCAGGCGGCACTCCAGGCGGACTACGCGGAGGCCTTCATCACCCACAAACAACTCGGCAAACTCATCGCGAAGAAGAAGCAGCAGATCAAGGCCACCAAACCTGAATTCAAGGCCATGGAGGTCGCGGTCCACAAAGCACGTCGTGCTGAAGACGATTACGTCCTTTCCACGAAACCCGATCTCGCCCGTCTCAAGAACGATGGGATTCCGAAGCAGCGATTCACCTCTGAACTCGGCCAGGTCCGCGCCCAACTCGAAGCCGCTGCCGATAAACAACTGGCCGCCCTCGTCACGGAAACCGCAAGACGCCAGGCCGCCCTTGAAGCCCGTTTTCCGGCAGCCTTTGAAAGCGTGGACGCTGCCGTCAAAAAGCGCCAGGCCATCCGCAAATCCCTCAACGACGATCCCGAGTTTCAGACCCGCAACAGAGCCGTCGTCGACGCCGGCAAGGCCATCAAGGACTACGAGCAGAAAGCCGCTTCCAACCTTGCCAAACTCGCGGCCGACGCCAGAGCCTACATCGACTCCCTCAAGTCATCCAACGCACCATGAACAGCCGCGCTTGCAATTCGCCAAACTTCATAACCGTTTCGACCGGGCAATAGAGCCGGGTGGCAGAATATCCCTTCAATACGTTGGATTTCGGACCTGTTTCTTAACCTGGAGAGTCGCTGTGCTGCGATCGTACACCAGGCAGTTCTTGCCTCTGATATCTCTCGCCCTGTTCGCTGGCGCGGCGACGGCCGACTATCCGCTCCGCCCGGTACCGTTCAATGAAGTGGAGATCACCAGCGACTTCTGGCGGCCTCGGCTGGAGACGCAGCGGAAGACGCTGGTGCCATTTGCTTTTGAACGCACTCAGCCTGGCGTTGAACATTTGAAGGCTGCCCGTGACTTTCTGGCGGGAAAGAAGGTGGAAGGCCATCGGGCTCACCGGTTCATTGATTCGGATCTCTATAAGGTCATGGAGGGAGCCGCCTACCTGCTTCAGTTACGACGCGATCCGGAACTGGAAGCGAAGCTCGACGAACTCGCCGACATCATCGCCAGTGCTCAGGAGGCAAACGGCTACCTATATCCGTCACACACAACGGGCGTCGGCAAGGCGAAGAACATGATGGGCAACGCGCCTTACACGTTCGTTGTCCATAGCCACGAGTTGTATAACGTCGGGCATCTGTATGAGGCGGCGATCGCCTATTACCAGGCGACTGGAAAGAAAAAGCTGCTCGATGTCGCCGAGAAGAGCGCTCAGCACATCAACCGCGTCTTCTTCGTTGGCGATCCGAGATACAACGACGGCAAGCCGATCCGCCAGGCTCCCGGTCATCAGGAACTGGAACTGGCGCTGGTCAAGCTGCATCGCGTCACCGGCAAGCCGCTCTATCTGAATATGGCGCGGAAATTTCTCGAGATACGCGGCATCACCTACGTGCCAGACGGTGAAGGCGTCATGTCGCCGACTTACGCTCAGCAGCACGCCCCGCTTACACAGCAGAAAGAAGCCGTCGGACACGCCGTTCGCGCGACTTACCTTTATTCGGCGATGGCTGACGTCGGCACTCTGACGGGCGATCCGGCTTATGGGAAATCGCTCGATCGTATTTGGGGAAACATCACGAACACTCGCATGCACATTACCGGTGGACTAGGTGCGGTGCATGGGATTGAAGGGTTCGGCCCTCAATATGAGCTACCCAACGCCGATGCTTTCAACGAGACGTGCGCGGCCGTGGGCAACGTGCTGTTTAACTATCGCATGTTCCTGATGCACAAGGACGCGCGTTACCTCGATGTGGCGGAAGTCGCGTTGTTGAACAATGTGCTTGCGGCGGTCAATCTCGATGGCAATCGTTTTTTCTATGTCAATCCACTGGAAGCCGACGGCAAGTATCCATTTAATCACGGGACTGCTGGACGCGCCCCATGGTTTGGGACGGCCTGCTGTCCATCCAACATGGCTCGACTGCTGCCGCAGGTTCCCGGCATGACCTACGCGCACGATGACCGCGACGTCTACATCACCTTCTATGCGGCGAGCCGCACGAAGATCACTCTCGACGATGTGAACGTCGAGTTGCAGCAGCAGACCACGTATCCCAATGACGGCGAAGTTAGTTTGGTTGTGAACCCGTCGAAGCCGACGAAGTTTCGAGTGCTGCT
This sequence comes from Planctomycetaceae bacterium, assembly GCA_039831615.1. Classification (GTDB taxonomy): domain Bacteria; phylum Planctomycetota; class Planctomycetia; order Planctomycetales; family Planctomycetaceae; genus S139-18. Next base: position 132 of record JBDOMX010001196.1, on the reverse strand, counting down.
ACGGATACCGACATGGACTCGCGAAAGATTCGTACCCGGCGAACTCTACCGCTACGTGGACTCGCCTAAAGAGACCGTGAGTCTCACTGTCAATGGCCAGACAGTTCCGATTCAACTCGGCAAGGGATTTGT
>JBDOMX010000137.1:0-5612 GCA_039831615.1 Planctomycetaceae bacterium | reverse complement strand
CAAGCGGATTGCTGAAGAGCAAGGAGCGTGAGATCATTTCCATCGAAGAATTCATGGAAGAGAGACGCTGACGGCAACGTGATGCAAAGCAGCCTCTGAGGCATCTGTATCGAACGCCTTTATCCGATCCACTCCAACCAGGTCATCACTTCGCCCGCCATGAACGACAGCAAGTTCGCCGCAACAATCACCAGGGCATTGCGAATCGCTTCCCTGGAAGGTGTTCGCGCGGGTCGGTCAAACGCCAGGTAAAACAAGAGGCATTCCGAAAGCGGGGCAAACGTCTCGGCGACGATGAGATAGGCCATGTGGCCGAACGGTTCCCACACCAGAAACGGCAGCAGCAACACAACGGTCGGATAACTGCACGCGGTCAGCCAGACTCCTGAGAAGAGTCGCCGCTGGATGTCATGTCGTGCAGACAACCCCACCAGCAGCACGGGCGTTTCGATGGAAACCGTGATCAGAAAGCCCCATGGCAAGAACGCCCACAAGTCGCTGGAAGTCGGCATGGGCGCTCACAGCATGCGGATCAGGAATGGAATCTCCGCGAGAACATGCAGCGTGGCGACCGCGAAATAGATGTCACGCGTGGCGGGATAGTCGGCAAGAAAACCACCCCAGAGTACGAGTGTGAGTGTGGCTCCGCTGATCAACACGCATCCGATGGCGATCTTCCACTTCGCCGATCGATTCACCAGCGGAATCTTCTTCATCGTCCAAGGCGCCCCGGCATACCCCACCAGCGGAATCACGACGATCCACACCACGTAATGCAGCATTTCCAGAAACACATGGCTCGCCACGAGTATCCGGTTGGAAACGCCGGTGAAGATGCTGGCCCCGGCATGATGCGAGATCTGCATCGAGAGCGCATCGTCCCCCGCCAGAGGAGAGGCATCAGCCAGCAGCCAGCAGCCACCCCAACAGACCCAGCAACAGCGGAACTGCCGGCAAGCATCGTCGGTAAACGACTTGCCACTCGCGATGTCCCCGACCCAGTTCCCGGTCGAGATACCACAACGCGACCAGCGGATGCAGATAGACAAGTGCCAAACTCCAGGCTAAAGGCCAGATCCAGTTCACTCCGATCAGCGCCAACCCCGCCGGTAACACCCAGGCCCATCGTTCTTCACCGGTTTCACGGCGTCGCATGGCGACGATGATGAGAATCCAGGAAACCAGAACGGTGTTCCATGTGGCGATTCCAGTCAGCCATTCGCCGCGACCCCATTGCCACTGCCTGCCGAACGCTGGCAGCATCAGGCTTCCGGCGAACAACAGTAGAACACCTGCGAACCCGACAAGGTAGAAGGCTCGCAGCCGTCCCCAGCGCATGGGCATCCGCGAAAGAAAGAACCGCGCTTCCATCCAGTTGTGAGGTCCGGCGAACAGGAACACCGCAACGATCGAAAACCCCAACGGCGCCAGACCCGCCAGCGCGCAGACCGAGACCGTCAGCGTTGCGAACAGCACACCAAAACGCCGCGCACCAGCATGTGCGGGCGTCTTGCCGTCGACGGTTTCGATGGCCAGCGTTGAACTCATGGAACGGCTCTTGTCAGCTTGCGACTCTGTCGGCCTTGCGAGCCGGGTTCAGTTTGGTTGAACGGGAGCTTCGGGACGTTCCCTGTCGGGTTGTGAGCGACGGGAGTATCGCGTACCGAGAATCAGTACAACGTTGTCTCCCTTCTCACTGATTTCAATCTCGACGTCGTGTTCGCCCACGCTCTTCCACTCACGAACGACGTCCGCTGCCGGTGGTGGAAGGTCGGCGGTTGCCAGCTCTCCTGCGGCGAACAGAATGCCGGCTACCAGGATCGAACAGGTGGCGACTTTCGTGTTCGCACTTCGATTGCGCAGAAACAGGAACACACAACTCACCGCAGCCAGCGACATGACGATCCCTGCGATGATTGTCCGCGAGCGATCCCCGTCGTTCGGCTGGGCTGCACGCGAAGAAACTCTTGCTTCCGATTCCAACAGTTTTCTTGGAATGATCAGTCGGTGAGTGTAGGTCCTTTTGTTGCCCTGAATCTCCAAGCGTGCTCTTTGTGGTCGCGAGGTTGCCAACTGCTGTGTCACTTCTTTCTTCGGAGGTGGCGACTCGGTTCGTTTCTTGCGAGGTGGTACCAAGTCGTATGCGTCAGCCGTAGCCGATGCGGCAAGGAGAATTGTCAACGTCGTTACCAATCGGCATCCGAAGATCATGAGATCGCCTCCAGAATGGGGGGTGCGGTAGTCGACTGGCTCAGCGATGACTGAACGCCGATCGCTGCCAGCGGGTCGCCGGTCATCTTCGGTCATTCGTGAACAGATTGCAATTATTGAAGGAGACAACGTCAGTATTTTGAGCGTTGGGAATCGCGCGGATCAGCGTGATTCCGCCGGGCGAATTCAGCATGCACGCTGACGCGACTCACCGCCTGCCTATCTTCCCTTGACCATTCCTTCGCCAATCGAGACACTTTGCCGATGGAATGAACCGGCAGGAATGGATTCAATCAACGGTCGAAGGAGTGGCCACGCGGATGAACGTGCGGAAGAAGCAATATTACCCCGCCCACGTCAGATGGCGGCACCGAGCCGAGTATCTGATCTTTCGCAGTGCCGCCTGTCTGATCGGCATGCTCTCGGCACGACAAACCGCCGCGTTGGCGCGCACCATGGCATTTGTCATCTTTCGCCTGCTGCCACGCCGACTCACTCGGTACAAAGTGGCGCAGGAGAATATTCGCGCGGCGTTCGGCAAGACCTATAACGACAAGCAGATCGATGTCATCATCCATCGCATGTGGGTGCATCTGTTTCGAATGATCGGCGAGATTCTGCAATTGTCCCGCAAGATGCGACGCTACAATTGCTTCGACTTGCTCGGATTTCGCGACCGCGAAATGGCCGTGCAGGCGTTGGCTTCCGAGCGGCCGGTGATTGTGTTGTCCGGGCATTTCGGCAACTGGGAAATGTCGATCGCTGCCTTTGGGTTGTTCGGGTTCCCGATGAGCGTTGTCGCCCGTCCGCTCGACAACCCTTACCTCGACGACTGGTTCGGGGAATTCCGTCGATATACGGGCCATTCGATGATCGCCAAACGGGGTGCTTACAACCGCATGGCGGCGGTGCTCAAGCGGGGAGGCAACGTCGCGTTACTGGCTGATCAGGACGCCGGGCTGAAGGGGGTCTTCGTCGATTTCTTCGGCAAACCGGCCTCAACATTTCCCACCATCGCCCGCCTGGCCATCGAGCACGACGCCTACATCTGTGTCGGTTACGCTTTTCGTGTCGCCGACCGCTTCGATGATTACCGCTGGTCACGATTTGAAATGGGTTCGACGGGAGTTGTCGATCCGCGCGACTACACCGGCCCGGACCGCGTCCGCGACATCTCGCAGGCCTTCACCAACGCCGTGGAAACAGCCGTGCGGCGTGCGCCGGAACAATACTTCTGGGTCCATCGCCGCTGGAAGACGAAACCGGAACAGGCCATCGGCTTCGAGGAACTCCAGACCCGTAAGGCGGGGTGATCCGTGGTGCCTACAGCTCCACTTTCTCGAACTCACCCGAGCAGGGGCAACCGTCACAGTACTGCATGGTGCGTTCGCTCAGCGACATGATGACCGACGCCACCGTCAGCCCGCGCAAGTCGGCAGGTTCGCTTGGTGAGCCGTGGGCGCAGATCGAGCGGGGATACGAAACGTGGCAACCGGCGATTTCATGCAATGTCGCCTCGGTGACCGGTTCCTGCTGCAACAGCCGACGGAGCGTCGTATAGCGGGCAATTGAACTGCCCAATGCGCTCGGGCGAATCGTGTGAGAGTCTTCCAGGCGACCCGTCAGGTAATGGTTCGTATGGCCGAACGGTTTGCCGTCGGCGTAGGCCAGCGCAAACTTTGTGGCCGTCGTTTCAACGCTGATCAGGTAACCTTCCGCATCAGAGATGAGGTAATGCGAACCGCCGGCTCGCTTTCCAGTTGTGGGAGCCGTGACGGCATCGGCCAGATTGCGTCCCGCCAATGCTTTCCGCACGATGACCGCATGCAGTTTCCCTGGGCGACAATCATTGGCGCTGAGATAGTTGATGACGATGCCCATGCCGTCTTCGTTCAGCCCCGCCGCCCCGATCATGCCGGCCATCGAGTACACCAGTTGCTGCGGGCCTTCGCTCGGGGAGATCTTCAAGAGCACATTGAACCGCTGACGAAAGGCAGCCAGATCGTAAGTCTGCCCGATGAACGCCCGCCCGGTTTCCGGGTCATTCGGTAAAGCAAACGTTGTGCAGCCAACCAGGCTGCCGAGACTTTCCGGCCAGCGCAAGTTGCTCACATCCAGCAACGAATTGAGCAGGAAGATGTGCTCGAATGACACGCCCGAACCGCGCGCGATTCCGCGCATTTCTTCGACCAGCTCGGGGGCCTCGGCTTCATTGGCCGTCACCACCGGTGCCCATAACCGCCACAACCCGGCTTCATCAAGTCGCAGCGCGGAGGCAGAGAGAATCCATTCCAAGTTCCGCTCGGCATGCTCGCGCACCAGATCGCGTAATAACTCCCCATGAGCCGCCCCAATCTCGGCGGGTGTGCCTCGCAGTTCGACCAACGGAACAGGCAACGCGCACATGGGAAGAACTCCTGCAAGTGTCGGACAGGCCACCGACACCGTAACCGCTCGGAGTGCAGGCGGCAACGATGCGACTTCCCATACCAGCACGAAGCGCAAGCGAGTGAGTCGGCAGGAAACTATGCACGCTCTCCACGCCGCGGCTACTTGCTCTTCAACTCAATCACGCCATCCCAATAGTCTGGCGGGGAATAGTCGGTCTCGGCCATGTAGATCGCCAGGGCTTCTTTCGCCCGGTTCGAGACGGGCGTTTCTTCAAGCAAGTCGTAGGCCTGGGTCCAATGTCCTTTGTGGAAGGTCTCCACTGCGAGTTCGTGGACTTTGAGAAGTTCATCTAGGACGGAGTCATCCTCCGCTTGCGGCGGCAATAACTCCGAGACCATGACGGAATCGTCCATGCCCATCGGACGCACACGGCCTAATCGACGGGTCCTCGCAACGGCAGCCGGTAACAGGTGCCTGACGTAGTCCGCAGTCGTTTCGTCCATGAGGATAGGCACGCGGAATTGCTTGGTCATGCCTTCCAGCCGCGATGCCAGATTGACGACCGGGCCGAACACGCCCACCTTGCTTTGCTCAGCACTACCGATCTTGCCGGCAATCGCGCGGCCATGACCGATCCCAATTCCGACCTGGAATCCCGCCAGTGGACTGGATCGGTCCTGATTGGCCAGACGGAATTTTCGCAGCATTTCCAACGCAGCACGACACGCTGAAATGGGACCATCATCAAGCGTTTGCGGCCAACCCCAAAAGGCCAACGCGGCGTCTCCCTGAAAGTCCGCAATCACACCTTCGTACTTGACGATCGCCTTGGTCATCACGCCCAACGCGTCGCTGACACGATTCAGCAGATCGTGTAACGCATGCCTCTCTCTTTCGGCACGCCGGAAGAACCCGCGCACGTCGCAAAACAGCACGGAAATATCCTGCCCGCGCGGGTCCAGAATCTCGTCGGTGTCGATTGTTCGCGAGAGGGTCTCGACGACTGTCGG
>JBDOMX010000976.1:0-5641 GCA_039831615.1 Planctomycetaceae bacterium | reverse complement strand
GCCGTCGTGTTCAAAACAGGACATTCCGGACTATTCGTCATGAAATGCACCGCTGACTGCCGTCCTGAGCAATTCGTAACAACCGGCTAAAACCAACTCAGTCTCTCCACAATCCCAAAGCTACAATCTGGGACCCCTCGTGACGTGCGGTTAGCCGCTGCCTCCGTCGGCCCGTGGAGAACTTCTCAATGCTGACGAACCATGAGCGCGTTTCCCAGGCGCTGGATGTGCTGACCAGTGAACTGACTCCATACGTCGAAAAAGCCATGAAGTCCGTTTATCAGGATCGCTGGATCAGCACCATCCGCTCGAGCTTCCGTAGAGATCTTCCGAACAGCAACCCGAAGAACAACGACACCATCAACTGGGACGCACACTCGCTGCTGACCGTCATGTGGGACCAGTGGAACACCGTGTTCCGATCCGCACTCGGACACAGTGAGCGGAGTCTGGTCAGCGAACTGAGAGAATCTCGTAATCGCTGGGCACACCAGCAGCCCTTCGATTTTGACGACACCTACCGCCTGCTCGACAGTGCCATTCGCCTGCTGACGGCCATCGATTCCCCCGGCGTCACTCAGCTCGCCAGCAGCAAGCGTGACATCCTGCTTCAGGAATTCAACCGTGATCAGAGCCAGAAAGTGCTGACAGCCCGATTTCAGCGACAGAAACTGGGCAACGTGATCATCTACATGATCTGCTGTGCCGCACTTCTGGTCGCACTGATCAGCACCATGGGCAGCATGGGTTGGCTGATCGGCATCCCATTGGTCGCGCTTTTCGCACACTTCTCCGTAAGGCTGCTGCTGGAAAAACCCGTCTTGTACGGTCCTCACGATTGCACCGCATGTGGCAAAATCATCTATTCGCAGGAGTGTCCCTACTGCCAGGTAGCGCAGCTCGGACCCAACTGAAAACTACGGGGCGCGTCCCTCTCCGCGTCCAGGATGTTGCCCACTTCAGACAGATGCCCGAACGCAGCGGCCGGCCGCGTTTGCCGCCAGAGGATCTGAACGGACACCCACCGCGCTGCGTCCCTCAGGTCAGCCTTCCCAGCGTGATTTCATAAACTGCAGACCATCCTGGGCCAACTGCTGTTCGGATTCGTACATCCGCCTCCAGATCTTGGTCGCCGCAGCCAAAGCCGGTAGTGAAAGTCCAAACGCTTCAATCATGAACCAGCCATCGTAGTCGACGGATTTGAGCGCCGAAAACGAAGTCTCCCAGTCGACCCCTCCCTGGCCGGGCGTCGCCCGATTGTTCTCGGAAATGTGAACATGCACCATCTGGTCACGACAGTCCTGCACCGCCTGTTCGATCGACTTCTCTTCGATGTTCGCGTGAAACGTGTCATACATCATTTTCAAATGCGAGTGATTCACTTCGCGGCAGAATCGGGCAGCATCAGCGGCACAGTTCAAAAAGTAGCACTCGAAACGATTCAGATACTCCACCACCAGCGTCACGTTATTTGCCTGCGCATGATCAGCCGCCTGCCCCAGAATGTCCTGGCCATGTTTCCATTCGTCCTCGGTCCTTCCGGCACCGGAAAACTCGCCTAAAGCCGAATGGATCGGTCCGCACAAATGGGTCGCTCCAGCCGCAGCACACATGTCAATGGCTTGCTTCAGGTGCTCCAATCCCGCCTGACGAATTTCGGCCGACGCGGAGACCGGATTCGCCTCGGCTGTGCAAACCGTCACCGCAGTTCGTCCCAGATTCAGCTCGTCCAACTTGGCGCCGACCGTACGGAAATTCTGTTCATTCAGCTCAAAAATCGGCAACTCCACACCGTCGTAGCCCCACTGCTTGATCTCTTCCAACAGGCCGAAGTGCTCCTCTGTCACGTCCGATGTCCACAACAGCATGTTCATCCCGTACTGCATAACTGTCATCCTTTTTCAGATTGTATTCGCCAAACGATCCGCTGGGTTCACAAACGCTCACATCACACAGACGCCACAGGACTCGGAGAACAGCGATTCAGGTCCCGAATGATTCAGGGGGCAACAATTCCTGCATTCGATCACGGACCAGGTCCCAACTCGAGACCAACACGCCTTCCACGCTGTCCGGCAGTTGGTTCAGTCTGATGCGTTGCATCACTTGATTCAAGCGCGACAGCAATCGTTTGGGATCCCCGTAGTCCCGCAGGAACTCAGACTGCAGAAACAACCCGATGAATCGGGTCAACTGATCGGTTGATTGAGGCGACATGCCGTTGACGGCCTCTTGCACCAGAACCGGATTCACAGCGGTCAATGCTTGGTAATACGCTTCAATCCGGCCCGGGTACTGTTCGATCAGCACACCGTCCAGTAGCAGTTCCGTGGCGATATGACCTACAAAACTGGGACGGTAGCCCTCCTGACTTCCCAGGGTGTTCCGTAATCTTCGCGTCACTTCGCCGGTGATTTCGACAAATCCACGGGTCGCGTGAAACCATTGGTCATCATCCAGATGCTGCAAGACGCCTTCCGCGACCTCCCGCCGATCCGGCTCGGCATGTTCCATCACTGGCAGCACATTTCTGTGCCGCATCCGCACACGGCTATCAGCGGCAGCCAACCAGTCGGGCACCGCGGTTCCGGCAAGATAATAAGGCCGGTCAATAAACCGCAGGCCGTGTGCAAAGTAGTTCATCGTGTCGTCTCGTTCCGCAGCAACGTCACTGGGGCTTGGGGACAGAGTGCAGCGGCAGGGCAGTTGCATCTCATATCCGAGATACGATAACCTCAATGCAGCCTGGACAATAGCGGCACGGCCTGCCGACTCGATTTCTCCGCTCACTTTGCTCGGCAACGGAGGTATGACATGCAGTCTTTGAGATCTCACCGCACGATCACCCGTCTGTTGCCCGTTTCGCTGGTCGCCACGCAACTCTGCCTGTGCATGGCCGTGTCAGCGGCGGCTCCGACCACAAAACTCGAGAAACCGCTGGCTCGATTCGGCGGATTCTCGGATTGGGTCCTGTCCCTGGCCTTCAATCCCGACGGAAAACATTTGGCGGCAGGCAGCTATGGCACTTTGCGGATCTACGATACTGCCGAACACAAGCAGACCGCCGAAATCAAACTGGGAAACGGATACGCATCCGATCTGGAATTCTCACCGGACGGTCAGACATTACTGGTAGCCGGTTATCAATCGGTCACGGTTTGTCGAACCGATCCCTATCGCAGTCTGCGAACTGTCAAAGCACACCGAGGACAGGTGACATCGCTGGCTTTCAGTCCCGACGGAACACGATTGGCCACAGCCAGCGACGACGGAACGATTGCTTTCTGGGATGTCGCCTCACTGCTCGACGGAACATCCGCTCCGCAACTCACGATCAAAGCTCTCGACCAGCCGGTGTCCGGCATCGACATCTCCCCGGATGGCAAGTGGCTGGCATCGGCCAGCGGCGATCCCGACCGGGTCACCCAATCGGGCCAAGTCCGGCTGTGGAATACCGAAACGGGCAAAGCGGTTCGTGAGTTTCCCAAGCACAAACGCGCGTCGACGGCCGTCGCTTTTTCGCCCGATGGAAAATTCCTGATCTCGAGCAGCCAGGACGAGACGGTGAACGTCTACGAAATCGACAGCGGTCAAGCTCTGGGGTTCTTCGGCGGTCACAGCCGTCCGACCAACTGTCTGGCCTTCGTATCGAACGCGGCGACCATCGTCAGCGGCAGCGGTGGGGGGGCCAAGGGTAAGAACGAGGTTAAGATTTGGAATCGTGAGGACGGTGAGGAATTGGTGACGATCGACCAGCACTCGGCCCAAGTCACCGATGTCGCCGTCTCACCGGACGGGCGGCTGTTGGCTACGTCGAGTTATGACAAGACGGTCGGTTTATGGGACATCAGTTCTCTGAATTCCCGCAAGCAGAATACCGTCGCCGCCGCAAAATCCACCCAGCCACAACCCCGAACGGCACAGAAAGACAACCCAAAGGTCGACACACTGCGCGCGGGCATCATCGGACTCGACACGTCCCATGTCATCGCCTTCACCAAGGCCTTGAACGATCCGAAAGCCAAGCCCGATATTGCACACTGCCAGGTGGTAGCGGCCTATCCCCCAGGCAGCCCGGACATCAAATCGAGCACCGAGCGGGTCCCGGGATACACCAAACAGCTGCAGGAGTTGGATGTGACGATCGTGCAATCGATCGACGAGTTGATCAAACAGGTCGATGTCGTGCTGTTGGAAACCAACGACGGACGCCCGCATTTACAACAGATTCTCCCCTGCCTGAAAGCGGGTAAACCCGTCTTTATCGACAAACCCATCGCCGGCAGCCTGACGGACGCCGTAGCGATCTTCGAGGCCGCCCGCATCTACAAGACTCCCGTGTTTTCTTCATCCTCGCTGAGGTACTCATCCGGTGCGCAGGCCTTGCGCGCAGGCAAGCTCGGAAAAATCGTGGCCTGTGATGCATACAGTCCCTGCTCACTGGAAGCGACGCATCCGGATTTGTTCTGGTATGGCATCCACGGAGTGGAGTCCCTGTTTACGGTCATGGGCGCCGGTTGCATATCGGTCACACGTTCAACGGCCCCCGGAATGGATGTCGTCGTCGGGACCTGGCAGGACGACCGGATTGGCACATTCCGTGGACTGCGCACCGGGAAACGCGGCTATGGCGGTACAGCCTTCGGAGAGAAAGGAATTCAGTCCATCGGCTCCTATGAAGGCTATCGCCCGTTAGTCGTCGAGATCGTCAAGTTCTTTCGGACGCGCCGGCCGCCCGTCAGCTCCACGGAGACACTGGAAATCTATGCGTTCATGGAAGCTGCTGACGAAAGCAAGCGGCTGGGAGGCGTACCCGTCCGCCTGAAAACCGTCATGGATCGAGCCCGCCTGGCCGCAGCCAAGAAAATCGCAGCGCTGAAGTGAGCGGCGCTACGGGCCCGATCGCGGCATGTCCAGCGCAGGCTTCCACCCATCACCTGTGACAGGTGTCCTGGTCTACTGGCGCAAGCAGCCCGATCGATCGGCGGAGACTACTGCGGAAGATCGAACTTGATCCGCAAGTCCCGAAGTTGAACGGGATCGACGGCCGCTGGAGCTCCGCTGAGCAAGTCGGACGCTCTTTGAGTTTTGGGAAAAGCGATCACATCACGAATGTTGTCGTCACCGCACAACAACATCACCCAGCGATCGAGACCCAGCGCGATTCCACCGTGTGGCGGTGCTCCATAGCGGAGTGCTTCCAACAGGAATCCAAACCGTTGTTCGGCTTCTGCCGACGAGATACCCAACAGGTCGAAGACTTGCTGCTGTACGCTCGAATCATGAATACGGATACTGCCACTCGCAGCTTCGTAGCCATTGACCACCAGATCGTAGGACTGGGCACGGACGCGGCCCGGTTCTTCGCTGAGGTAGGGCAGATCCTCTTCCACTGGCAGGCAGAATGGATGATGCTCGGCATCCCACCGCTGTTCATCTTCGTTCCAAATCACCAGTGGGAAATCTAACACCCAGGCACAATGGAATTCCCGCGGATCGTACAATTCCAGTTCCCGGCCCAGTCGATTCCGCAGGGCCGCCAGCGCGGCCAATGTCACGTCCGTGGTATCGGCAACAAAGAACAGCAGATCACCGGGTTCGCCGTGCATGCGGGCGATGATGTCGGTCTGTTCTTGCTCGG
>JBDOMX010000314.1:0-5643 GCA_039831615.1 Planctomycetaceae bacterium | reverse complement strand
TCGGCTACCTTCGACTTAAGCTTTGGCAAACCCGCACCGCGTATAACGCTGACCTGCAGCCGCGAGGAGCGTGAAACAGCTGGGACTCCTGCACTCCCGGGAGCCAGAACCGGGAGCCAGAACCGGCTACAACCAAAGAAATACCGCTCTAAAGTCCCTGCAGGTAGCTGTTCAAGTCGGCCATGTCCGTCTGCGACCGACCCTTCATCACTCCTGCCGGCATCAGAGATGTGGGCTGTTTGAGCTGGACTTCGATTTCGCTTGATTCGATCCGCCACGTTTGGTGTTCCGCGTCTCGCAGCAACAAACCATCGACGGACTCGTAGACGATCAGTCCGGTGAAGGTTTTGCCTGCGGTCGTGGCAATTGAGGTTGTTTGATAGCGCGGCGACACATCCCGACTCGGGTCGACAATGGCCGCAAACAAGTCATGTCGGGAGAATCGTTTGGCGACCCCCTGCAAATCCGGCCCCAAAGCGCGTCGACCACCATGACATTTTGCGCAGGCCAGCTTCTGAAACAGGACCTTCCCACGATCCGCATCTCCTGCATCCCAGTCGATCGTATCGAGTTCGGATAACAGTTCATCCGCAGCGCCCTGATCCGAACCGGGAGGGACGAATCGCGGATACTTCTCCCTGATCCAGTCACCCCACTGCTGCAACGGACCTGGTTGCGGTTGGTAACCGTCCTCTCCAAAGACAAAGCCAAACGACTGACTGGTGTTATTCTGCAGCAGGCGGACTGCTGTTTCCCGCACCACGAATTCGTCCGGACTGTTGATCAGGCGGCGTGCTGTCGCGAGCAGCGCGAACGATTCTTCGGGCGCACGTCCCGGCGGAAGTTTCGCCAGGGCCTCCAGACACGAACGCACGACGTTCAACTGACCCGAACCCAATCCCTCTCGAAACAACTCGCGATCGGTTTCGAGTGGAGACTCCGCCAGCACCATCAGCACCGCTCCCCGCACGGCAAGGTTGTCGAGCTGATCGCGAATCAGTGCTCGATGCTGCGGTTTTTTTGATTCACCGATGGCAAAGACCACATCGTTGGACCATTCGAACTCATCGTCCTGCTGAATGTGGCGAACGAAGTGTTCGACGGCGACTGGCACTTTGTCCTGCCCGACTTCGCTCAGCAGCAGGACATGCCCCGGCAGCCCGAATCCAGGCTGATCGACAACGATCTGTCGAATGACCGGATCGACTTCACAGAGTTTCCTGTAGAGTTCTCCAATGCGGTCGTCCCAGTTGGCATCCTGGTTAAGTTTTTGGTTGTGAATTTTCACGTCGAGATGCACCAGAGCAGCCGCTGTGGCATTGGACTCGTCATAAGTCCGTTCCACTTCAATTCGAGCCAGTACGATCAATCGATGGATGTCGTCCATGGGACTGGAGTCGGTGTCAATGCCGGCAAGAATCCTGGGTAACAGTTCACGATTCACTGGAGCCAGCATTCCCAGCACACGCAGCAACTCTGTATCCACGATGGAAACGCCGCTGGGAAATGCCTCGGCCAGCGCCGTGTTGATCGGTGCCAGCTGCAGATCGAATTCCGCCAGATCAAGACGAGGTGCACAGCTGTCGAACACGGCAGGGCGACCATCCGCAGGTCCCACGTCACCCAGCGCCACCTGAACCAGTCGGATGGCATCCAGTTTCTGACGGTCGGACCAGCGCGGCTCAGTGAGTACCGGCAACGTGATGTTGATGGCGTCGAGGTCAACTGTTTTTGTGCGATATTGGCGTCCCAGTTCAGCCGTGACGCGCGCTGCGTGATTGTTGCGAAACAACGATTGCAATTGTGACCAATCGGCATCATTAAGCCGACCGCACACCGTCGATGCGGCCGCTCGTACGAAGCGATCATCGGAAGCAGTCGCGGCCGCCAGTCCTCGCAGGCACGCCTGGACCGACTGCGACGACGTCAGAGTTGACAGCGCCTCCAGCGCAGCGCGGACAACCTGATCGTTGCTGTCGCTGAGAAAACGCGCCACGACATGTTGCGGCAGGTTGCCGGATTTCGAACGACCAACCGACCAGATGGTACGAGCTCGGATTGCAGCCGAGGCGGACCCTGAGAGTTCCAGGGCCAGTTCATCCGTAAATCCTCCGTAGATTTCTGTCAGAATCTCGATGGCCCGGATGCGTTCGGCCTCGGGGATGGACGCGTCCAGTGCGGCCTCCTCAAAAGGAACGTTGGTCAGCCGCCGGGCCGTGGGCATCCAGTCCGCCCGAGACCAGCTGACTTCCGGCTGCGGTGCCTGGAGCACCTCTTCCAGCTCTGTCGCGCGGGCGTTTGGAATTTGTGATTCGTCTTCGGTCGCGCCCGGATGTTCCCACGAAATACGAAACACGCCCCCGCGCGTCCCTCGACCACCGATGCTGACGTACAAGTCGCCAGCGGGACTCACCGCCGCATCCGTGGGAGCGAACCCGTACTGTCCTGTTCCGTGGGCAAATTCGATCGGATCAGCCGTCCAGACGGAACCGTCCTGCTGCAACGGCAGAGCAATGACGCGACCGAAGGTCCAGTCGAGCACGAACAAGGCTCCCCGATACTGGTCCGGGAACTGTGTGTGGCGGTAACAGACGACTCCTGACGGTGAGCCCCGGCCGAAGCGACCAGTCACCGGCGGCATATCGGGATAGTGGTCCGGACGTTTCCAGCTGCGGGAAATCCAGCCGGCGTGCGATTGAGGAGTCACCTGAAAGACTCGAGTCGGTTCATACCACGGCAGTGAGACGTCTCGTTCCCCGTCGCTGTCGAAGGTGAAGATGTCACCGGACGCAGAAAAATCGAAATCGTACGCATTACGAAATCCGTCCGCCAGAATTTCCCCGCCGGACAGGTCTGGTTTCAATCGTAACATCGTCCCCGACTCCGGCCGTTTCACCGGAGAGGTGTCAATAGTGGCGTAGGCCGCACTGACTCCGGCCATATTTCCGGCAATCGCGTACCACCAGCCGTCGGGGCCCTGGCGAATCGCGTGCACGTCGTGCTCACCGCCGGCCTTCAGACGCAGGAAGATCTCGGGCAATCCGTCGGCTTTCCCGTCGCGATTGTCATCTCGGAACATTTGCAGACCGCTGTCTCCGGAACAGATGAGATGACGTCCCAGGAAGTACATTCCCTGAGCCCCGGTACGCGGCAGGTCGGCAAACGTCTTTACCTGATCGGCTTGGCCGTCGTCGTCGGTGTCCAGCAGCGTCCGCACGTAGCCCGGCCCGGAAACCACCAGCTGACCCTGGGAATTGAACGTCAGGCTGTGAATGTCATGGGCCAGATCGTCGTCAGCAAACAGCTGTGCCTGAAACCCATCCGGGACCGTCAGGGCCGGGCCATCGGCGAGACTGATGCCGGCAGCAGCCGCTGCCATGATGCTGCAAAGACATGGTAGGATTGACTGCTTCATTCCTGATCCTGTTCGAACGATCAACGGTGAATTCCGGTGGCGCGCTGCTTTGCTTTGATTCACTGGCAGTGCGGTGAGGATTGTAGAGGATCGACGGCCCCTGCGGGACAGCTGTTCGGACGGATTCCAGCAGGAGTTTTTGTTCTGGCCGCCGACTTCGTCAGACGAACGCAAAATCGGCGCATCCGACCGCTCGAGGCAGCTGACTTGCCTCGTGTCTCCTGACAGTGACTGCCTTCGGCGAGCCGGGGATGTGAATACCCGGTTCAACACCAGTTCACCGCGTTCAAAAACTCAAACAGGGCACTGACATCCCCCGCTCGCCTGAGGAGTCCCGTACTTCAGTTGTTGACGACTCTTAAAGTCGACATCGCGATTGGAAACTTTCGCCTGTCAACCTGTGACGGAAACGTCGCGATTCAGACCAGCTGCCACACACTCAGACAGTACGGACGAAAGTGACCGACGGTCGGATGAGAAACAACAGCTTCCTTCTCCCTCGGGAGAAGGTGCCCGCAAGGCGGATGAGGGGGCTGTTCCGCTCAGTCCAGTCGCCGGTTTTCGTTGTTAGCAACGATTTCGTCCCACGACCGATGCTGGCAGCATCGGCAACGTTGTCGACACTGCCGGCGTAAAGGTGACGACCTTCACACAAGTCGGAGCGAGTGTTTGCTGATTATCTGCCTTCGGCGAGCCGGGGATGTGAATCTCCGGTTCAACACCAGTTCACCGCGTTCAAAAAATCAAACAGGGGACTGACGTCCCCCGCTCGCCTGGGGAGTCCCGTACTTCAGTTGTTGACAACTCGTACCGGCCACGTATTCCGGCATCGCTTTGCGTCTCATCTGCTGGCGGGTGGGTATGATATTCGCACAATCCAGGAACTGCCGGGACACAGCGACGTGAGAACCACGATGACATATACCCACGTCCTCAACCAGGGCGGCGAAGAAGTCCAGAGTCCTGCCGACCTGCTGTGACGCAAATTGGCGCTCGTAAGCTTATTCAGCGCGTCGTGCCAGATAATCTCACAGTAGTAGAACCCGACCGGGCGCCTCAAACAGTTCCACCTCTGGCACTTACATCAGTTTCACAGTAAGATGACGTGCGTAGAACTCGGCAAAAATAACGCCCATTCAGCAAAACTCCCCAGTCGTATAAACACTGGTTCGCCGACTGAATCTTGATGGTCGCGTGCCCTTACATCCAAGCTGGCCATTGATCTGACTGACCACGACACAACAAATCCATACTCGCCCACAACCAATACTGGGACGCTCGAACGCAAACGACGGTTGGCATCGCATGTTTGGTCCATTGTTGTTCCGACTGCAATTGCTAGTGTCGCTGGGTCCATTCTGTTCCGGTCGTATTTCGTCTCGCCGGGCGACCCAACCGGCGGTTCGATTTCTGCTGGTGTTAGCGGCCTTGTTGCGCTCCCCGTCATTCTTGCGTCGCGATTGCTCCTGCGATTACTTTGGGCTCGCTGAGGCAAGAATTGCTGGCGTAAATGGTGCGCGGTATACTGCACTCGACGCTCAGTTCATGGTCGACGTGTTCTCCACGCAAATTCGGCGAACCATGGGTTGTTACGGAGCGGCGGTGGCTCGCCGTGTCGTTTGCTTGCAAGTCAATTGCCGCCGCCCGCAAAACCCCACCGTTATTTGGCAAAGCGTATTGGAAACAAATCCATATGAACCGCCTCGCGACAATAGCGAGGTAGCCACGCCCGCTGCGGTAGAGCCTTGGCCCGACCGTCAGCGTAAGCTGTTTCTCCTCGCGGCAGTGCCAGCTCTTTTTCTCCCCTTCTCATACGTTGTTGTCGTCGCCAGCGGGATCTTGTCCGGAATTCCGGTTCACACTGTACCCGCATCTATTGGCTTCCTGGGGCTTTTCGGAACAGCCATTCAGCTTCCCGTCTATTTGGTTTGGGCGCTCATTTGACGCGAGCTCACCCTGAAGCAGAAATTGATTTGGGGTAGCGTATTACTCGTGGTCAATATGTTTGGGATTCCCTTGTTTCTTTACGCCAAATACCGTCGCCAAACCGTTACCATGATGTCAACGAGACAGACATCAGCCTCGAGTACGGACGACCGTTTTCCAACCCAATCGTAGTGGTTCGTGCCACGCGCATCGGCCAAATAACAATTGAGAGTTTGACTTCAACAATTGAGAGTTTGACTTCGCGGTGCTGGTAGATGTGGTGTCGATCGCGGGGTGACATC
>JBDOMX010001038.1:0-24815 GCA_039831615.1 Planctomycetaceae bacterium | reverse complement strand
GAGTCGTATAGCCACTCCGGTTGAACCGGTACTCCTCCGGGTTGCTGAAAAACCACTGCTGCACGAGGCTCATTTTGGGCAACGGCTCCTGAGCCTGCTCCTCGGACGCGTCATCGTCACCGGGGACGATGTCTTCGACGGCTGCATCCGGTTCTTCAGCCACTGGCGTCCTGAGTTGTGGCAGCAGCCACTGATCAAACCGAAAGGCCACATTTGCATTTTTAGACCACGGAGCCATGTGGTCCGTGAACACGTTGCCCTCCTCAACACTGGCATTCACGGCCGCATAGTCGTAGTCCTTTGGTGGTGGATTGAAGTAGAACAGGGCCCAGTATCCAAAGAGGATCGCAGCGACCGCGCCCAGTTGAATTGCCGGCCGATGTCCCAGCAGCAAATACACAAAGAAATATCCCAGACCAATTTGTGCCAGAACGTTGGGGAAGATCCAGTTCGTGCGCGGATGGCCGAGCGAATACAGGAAGACGCCCATCAGGACCAGAATGACTGCCCGCATGAAGGCATGCAGCAGCCGGCTCCAGGACGACTGGCCGTGCGCGGCGCGCCGCGAATATGATAATGGCATCGCCACACCGACCATGAACATGAAGGACGGTTGAATGAGATCCCAGAAGGCAATGCCGTGTGTCTTGTCGACGGCGACCCATTTCGCGTGGCGAAAGTGATGCCCGATCGTCTGCCACGTGTCATAGTCGGCCGTTTTCCACGCGGGTGCTTCCGGCGGCAATTCAGAAAACTCATGGAATCCAAACCCGTGTGCTGCCAGCACGATCATGATGAAGCCGCGATACGCATCAAGGGACACCAGTCGCCCTGTCGACCGTACCGGCGGAACTAATCCCGGGACAACGGGCTGCTGGCGTTTCTTCACTCGGTACGTGCGCGTCATGATGCTTGAGGATTCACAATGAGGACTGTCGATACACATCACTGCCAGTGAGACTGATCCGGAAATGGAAGATCAGCCGGAACGTCCGTGTGAGTGTAACATGACTGGATACGCAGAGTCTGCTTGTTCATGGTAGCTTTTCTCCGGCGAATCCGGTAAATCGCCATTCGATGCGCGGTTTTTTTTTTCCGAGCATGGTTCGTTCGGGCGCATCGGCTTGTGGGAAGACGCTGCCAATGTTGGTCGTAGAAATATCAGACACCGCTTCCGGTTCCCGAGCCAGCATCGCTGTATCGGCAGGATTCAACTGCTTCCGTTTTGTTGTTGCGCAAACCGGCAATGAACTCGAAATCATTCACTCCGAAGACGGATTTGAGGACGGCAGCCGGCCGCCAAGCCACAACGGGATCCCCATTCTGTTTCCGTTCCCGAATCGCATCCGTTCGGGGAAATACTCCTGGGATGGCAAAGAATACGAGTTGCCCGAATCGCTGGTCAGCTACGACGGATCGGGGAACGCCATTCACGGATTCTGTCTGGATCGACCGTGGCGAATTTTGGAGCAGACGGACTCGTCGGTCACGGCGATCTTTCAGATCAGCAAGGACGCTCCGGATCGCGCAGCATTGTGGCCGGCGGATGCAGAATTGACGGTACGTTATTCGATTTCCGAGACCACATTGCGGTCGGACTTCACAGTCCGCAACCCGGGTGACAAACCTCTTCCCTGGGGCCTGGGGACGCATGCGTATT
This sequence comes from Planctomycetaceae bacterium, assembly GCA_039831615.1. Taxonomy (GTDB): domain Bacteria; phylum Planctomycetota; class Planctomycetia; order Planctomycetales; family Planctomycetaceae; genus S139-18. The sequence goes on along the minus strand of JBDOMX010001038.1, from coordinate 23,155 downwards.
TCCGCTTACCGCTGGGCGGGGCTGCGGCGGAGCACTGCACGGTCTTCGCACCGGTGATCCATTCGCGCGAACTGGACGAGTGTCTGCCGACCGGTGTGATCGGCGATGTGCCGGAGGATGCCAGACTGCAGGATTCCCCGGAGTACGGCTCACTGAAGCTTGACGATGCATTTGCCGGGCTGCGAGTGTCATCCGATGGCAGTATCGAAACCAACGTGACCGATCCGGATACTGGCCACCAGGTCATTCAGCGGTTTTCGGCCGACTTTCAGGAACTTGTCGCATTTACACCGCCGTGGACATCGGCTGTCTGCCTGGAACCATATACCTGCACCACCGATGCTATCAATCTCCAGCAGCAGGGCTTTGAGGCCGGACTCAGGATCCTGCAGCCCGACGAGACGTGGACGGGATTCATTGAGATCGAAGCCCGGTTGTAGGGGTGCCATGGGGTGGGGCTCTGTCCAGGACAACAACATGTCGTACGTGCTGCTGAAGTCACTGCTGGCGTGGTTGGTGATGGCCGCTGGATTCCGGGCATCGCTCCATGCTGCTGACGAATTCATTCGTTTGACCGATGTTCAGGCCGCATTCGAACGGGTATCCGCCGATGGCACGCTGCACACGTTTTCGTGCGGAGAACCGGGTGTTCCTCCCGGAGGTCACATTCAGGGAATTCAGCTGAAACATGACGCGGCGGGAAAGCGCTGGCTGGCTTTTCTTTCTCATGATTCGCAAAGTCAGGGTTACGTGCTGGTCGCCTCGTTTCCACCACAATGGCAGGGATCAGGCGAGTTGCTCCACGTGCACAAGTTTGCGCCGGGGAGGCTGCGACACGCCGGTGGCATGCAGTTGCTGGGTGACGTTTTAGCCGTGGGTCTGGAAGACAATCGATCCAAAGATCGGTCAGAGATTCAGTTCTGGAACGTGGCTGAACCCACAGCCTGGCGACAACTGTCTCATTTGACGATCGCGCGATCCGGGTTGCCAAAGGACAAAACGTCCGGCGCTGTGGGAATCATTCGCATGTCGGATGATGTCCTTGTCGCGGTGGGCAACTGGGACTGTCGAGCGATCGACTTCTACCGCTCCAGCACGGTCATCCTCAGCGACAAAGATTGCCGTTTTGCAGCGGCGGGACGCTGGTTGGTGGACTCAGCCGACAGATCGAACTGGCAGCCCGATCAGGAGTTCGGTTCGTATCAGTCGATCAATTTCGTCGAGCAAAGTGATGGATCGCTGTATCTGCTGGGATTCCATCAGGACTCCCGCGGGCGTGACTTTGCCGATCTGTATGCCGTCGACCTCGACGTTGAGGCGAATCGATGGCTTCGTAAGATTGCCACCAGGGAATTGCAGTTGGCGGCCGCCAATCACTTCAAGTACGGTGGTGGATTGTTGCTCGTAGACGACGGAATGTGGTTTCTGTCAACGGAACGATCCCTGAGCGACAACGTGCGGATCAACATCGCGAGGTAGCACCTGAAGGTCATTTTGCCATGCTGGGTCCCACGTTCGATCGGCGCGACATCCTGAACATGGCGGTTGCCGCCAGTGCCGCTCCGGCTGCATTCGGCACACCGGTCACGGCCGACGACGAATCGCCGCCATTGCACATTATTGATACCAATGTGAGTCTGTTTCAGTGGCCCTTTCGCCGGATGCCACTGGACCGCACCGACGTCCTTGTCGCGAAGCTTCGATCACTGGGCGTCGTCCAGGCGTGGGCCGGAAGCTTTGAAGGACTACTACATCGCGATGTGGCAGGTGTGAACCAGCGTCTGGCGGCAGCGTGCGAGGAACACGCAGACCTGATCCCCATCGGCACAATCAATCCTGCGTCGCCCGGATGGAATGACGACCTGGACCGCTGCATCACCGAACACAACATGCCGGGAATCCGTCTGCACCCCAATTATCATCGGTACTCACTGACCGACGCACGTTTCACCGAGCTGCTGAGCCTCGCCACGGATGCCGGGCTGCTGGTCCAGATTACGGTCGCCATGGAAGATACGCGGACGCAACATTCGCTCGTGCGCGTTCCTGATGTTGACCTGGGGCCTTTGTCGTCACGGAATGGGCTTGTGCCGGGAGCCCGGGTCCAGATATTGAATGCTCGCCTGCAACCGGCAGAATTGAAAACACTTTCCAGCAACGTGGGCATCTTCTTCGACACAGCGCGCGTCGATGGAACAGATGGAGTGCCGTCGCTGCTAAACAGTGTACCGAGAGGACGCGTGCTGTTTGGGTCGCACGCGCCGTTCCTGATTCCTGAAGCGGCGCTGATCCGCGTTCACGAATCGGGCCGGCTGGATCAATCCTCTCTGGCTGCGGTGCTGTCAGGAAACGCCAGGTCGGTCCTCGGAGAGTCGACCTCATGAACACCGACGTGCAGCTCGCACTTCCTGCGGTCCGGCAGTTAAAGGACTATCGGATCTGGGATTCCTACTTCACTCCGGCATTCGGCCATCCCGGTCGTGACGGAAGCAGTCGATTGTTCGAAGACATCGAGCGGTCACTGCCTGCCATGCGACTGGGGCAGTTCGAAAAACTGTGTTTCTTTCCTCACGTGGGCATTGGAACCACAGCGGATGCTGACTACGAAGCTCTTGTCCGTTCCCGGCCCGAAATCGTGCTGCGTGCCATGCGGCGGTGGCCGGACATGCTGCTGGGAATGATCCAGCTCAACGCCAATGATGTGCGGTCATCACTGGATGCGCTCGATCGCTGGCTGAAGGACGGCCCGATGCTGGGAGTCTATTTTCCGGGCGGCGGGCCAGGAGCTCTCACGTGCAACCACCGCAATTTTGATCCACTCGTGGAACGGATTCAGGAACTCAACGGAGTGATCATGCAGCACACCTGGTTCAAGACGGGAGGAAAACAGGGGCCGGGTGAATCAACTCCGTCGGAGTTGACGATGCTGGCGGCTCGACACCCGCAACAAACGTTCATTTGTGCGCATGCAGGCGGTGAGTGGCAGCAGGGCATTCGAGCCGTGCAGGATTCGACGAACGTGATGGTGGAAACTTCTGGCTTCGATGCGACCGCCGGATTCATTGAAATGGCGGTCAGCGAGCTGGGAGCGGAACGCATTATCTTTGGAAGTCATTTGCCGTCACGTTCCCTGGGAACGGAGCTGGGCAAGATCGTGGGAGCGGACGTCTCTGATGCTGACCGGACGCTGATCCTCGGCGAGAACTACCGACGGATCCTCAAGCCGATCCTCTCATAGCGTTCCGGACGGCTCACCACAGTGGGAGTCGATTGGGTTTCGTCCAGCGAATGCGGGCCAGCAGGACGTCGCCTCGGTAGCCATCCCTGGGGATCCATTCACCGACCGTCACCCACGATTCGTCCGGACTCACATTGGTCACGTTGAAGTTGCCCATCAGAGCCACCTTCTTCGGTTCATTGACGCCATCTCCGACCAGCGGCAGAACGACTCGTTCCGTGGTTTTGATGAGACGCCGGTGTTCGATATCGACCTGGGCCACCCACAGCGGCGATCGCCAGCGGATGACGTTCTCGTTGGATGCGTTTTTACGAGTATAAACCAGAAACAGTCCATCACTGTGAGTCAGCCAGTGTTGCTGAGTTGTCGACATGTCCAAAGGTGTTCCGTCGTCCCATGACCAGGCACTTTTTTCTTCCCAGTGGAGTCCGTCGGGACTGACGCTCACGTAGCCACGATTGTCTTCCGCGCGCATCGTGATCCAGAACTGGTCACCAAACCGAGTGACGCTGGGTTCCAGCAGTCCCCGGCCTGTTTTGTTGTGCAGGGCTGGTCCGACGTCTTTGACCCGCAGTTGATTTCCGTCGAATTCAGCACGCACTCCCGCGACCATCCGATTCGTGGGCTGCGGGCCGAATGTGAATGACATCTGTACGTCGCCGTTGGGCATCACGACGCGCTGTCCACAATTGTTTGAATAGATGCTGGTGGTGCGAGGATCGTCCCATTTCAGGATTTTTCTCCTGGACCACGTGCCATCGTTCGCACGAGTCACGTACACCGGGTAACGGGACAGTTGTTCCCTGCGAGCGAAATAATCACCCTTGTAAAAGACAACATGTCCCAGCGCGATCACAGAATCTGATGGCGGGTGATACTGAGGCGTGACATCACACACTCCGGCTTGCAGTCCGTCGTCCCGCCCTGGAACAGGCTCGCGGCCCAGACCGGCGATCGGTTCGGGGTTGCTCCACGTCTTTCCAAGGTCTTTCGAGATCGACCAGTGAACCGGTCCAAAATAGTCCGAGCCACCAATGACCTGCAGATTCATGAGTGCGACTGGACTTCCATCTGGTCCTGGCATCATGCAGGCGCGAGGATGAAACCATGTCTCACCGTTGCCGTCGCGGTTTTTCCACAGCGTTTCTTTGGCGATGGATGCGATCAGCGGCTCGTCAGCTGATGTCTGAGCCTCCGGACTCGGGTTCAGCGCGGCGAGCGCAGCAAAGATGATTGCCGGGCGGTTCACAGTCGTATCCTGCTGATGATCTCACTTCGTGAACGGAACACGTGCTTACAATCCTGCTGCTACGGGCTGCAGACTCACGTGTTCCAGAATGCGTTCAAAGAACGCCTTCTGAATATGTTCGGGGGCGGCGTGCCCCATGAGCGGTTCAGTGAGCATGCTCTTGTTCCCGCACAATGCATTGTACGCCGCGTAGCAGCTTGATGGGGGGCAAACGGCATCGATGAAACCGACACTCATCATGGCATCCGCCTGACACCGCGTCGCGAAGTTGACGGCATCCACATAGCGAGCGGCTTCCAGAATCTTTGCGTCTGGTTTGCCGTCCAGACCGCTGGGGACCAGTTTGGGCCATCCGTTGATGCGTCCTGCTGCCCGACCGGAATGATCGCAGATGGCAGGGACGCCTGGAGCGATGAACGTGACGCGATCGTCGAGTCCGCCAGCAACCAGCGACTGGCCTCCTCCCTGACTGTGTCCTGTGACCACAACATGTTGTCCGTCCCACTGCGGTTGCGACGTGAGGAAATCAATCGCTCTCACCAATCGCAAATACATTCCGCGAAAGTAGATTGTATCTCGACTTTCCCGACCGGCATGGCGATATCCTTTCAGTTGGTTTCCGCTGAGTTCACTGTAGAACGCGGCAGGTTTGCCGTTTGGAATTCCATGAGCGTTAACGTCCATCGACAGCATTCCCGCTCGAGCTCCTTTGACAGCATTGGCCAGGCTGGAGCTGCGGACCCCCGCGCCATGAACCCAAAGAATTGCCGGCAGACTTTTGGGCTCAGCAGTTTTCGGCTTTGAAAAATATCCGGAGACCGGCGCCCCGCCGAGACACGGGATCTGCACGTCGAAGCATGCCACCGATTCATCGGAGTGCTCGACCGGGGTGAGTGTCGGGGCGAGTCGCACTTTGGCCAACCGGCGTTTCTGTCCGTCCCAGTACTCATCGAAGTCAGCCGGGACCGGCAGGCTCAAACCGATCTGTTCCGGCGAGAATCCGGCCGCCGCGGAGGCGCGCACCGGTTGTCCTTCCCTGGGAGTCCAGGTCACGACGCAGCGCAGAAATCCGGGTGCTGACAGTCCGGCGGTGATGGAGGTCGGTTCGTCACCCGGCGTGACTTCACCGTTCGGAAATCCGGTCGTGATGAGAAAATCGTCCAGCTGGAAGGCCAGCGTCCCTTCACCGCTGACCCTCTCTGTGCCGCGCCAGACGGTGACGTTGAATGTTGCCGCCTCGCCCACAGCATAAAGCGCGTCATCGCGGTCGGTCACAACTTTGACAACGCAGGCGTCGTCTGCTGCCGGCAATTGAGTCAGCATGGTAGTCGACAGCAGCAGCGTGACGAGAGCACCGGGTGAACGATACATTTGGCGGACTTTCAATCTGGACATTGTTTACCTTCAAATGGACCGGGGATGCTGCCACGTTCTCCGTGGCGTCAATGTGAGTCCCGGAGCGGCCGAAGTGTGGCCAGAGACGTCATTCGTTCGAAACGGGCTGATCGCTGTGGCCGCCGAGAAATCGGGATATCCCGCGACCCAGTGACGCACCGACACTCCGGTATCCGTCGGTCGAGCTGTGCGGCGTATTCCAGGCAGTCTCCAGACAAACTGCAACCGTGTCGTCGCCGGTGTGCCGGGTGACCCAGTTTGACGAGATCTGTTGCCACAGCGGGTGATAGCCAGGGCCGGTACTGCGGACCGTTCGGTCAAAAGGAATGTTGGCATCCCATGTGGCATCGATGACGTTTAGGAAGTCATCTCGTCGCTGGATTCCAGGCTTGTCGATCACCTCGTCGGGTGCCACAAAGAAGTATGCTTTGTCATCGCCCGGACCGGGATTGTGCAGATCGACAAAAACTGCAAAGCGATCCTGGACAACCCACTGACGGATGCGGTTCTGCACCGCTGCGACTTCGGGATAACGTGGATCGTCCGACCAGTCACGATTGTGATCGTGTGGCACAGATTCTTTGCCACCGTCACCCGTGGTGACCCGGTCGACATCCATGATGGGCACGATATAAATCAACGCGTTATCACGCAGTCGGATGGCAGCAGGTGAACTGCCTGTCATCCAGTCGCCCACGCCGCGTGCTACCCAGCTGGATCCACTCTCCCACGCGTGCTGTCGCGCGTGAATCCAGACCACGGGTCTGGCATTTATTGGCTTGATGCCGGACGCGATTCGGATGCCTCGCACAGGACGATTCTCCAGCGTGGTTGCCAATTCGAAGGTCTGGACAAAGTCATGGCTGGCCGCAGACTGGTCGAGCCACTCATTCATGGTGGAAGGAGTTGCCAGCGGCCCCCAGGCAATGAACATGTCACTGCTGACTGCGGTCAGCCGGTACGTCATCCCACCTTGTTCCGTGCTACCCGGTTCTGTCTGCTTCCATCGTGTGCCGTCAGTTGACCATGCGGCCTGGTCCGGAAGCGCCCAGCGGGCTGAGAGGGGTTGACCTGCACCACTTCGTCCCGCCGGCAATACACTCAGCGATGGCATCACACGAACGGTGAGCGACTGCCCTTCGCTGAGCTGTGTGGCTCGAAAGCACCACCATGCCGGCCAGCCTCGTTGCGGATCGCCACCCGGCATGATCACGACGCGGCCCTCGTCCTGATTGACCTCAAGCACTCGTACTGATGCGCCTTCGAAATCGGAATCAATGACCAGTTGTCCGGCGCTGGGCGACATTGCGGACACGGCTGCCAACATCACAGCACACGCTGCGTTCAAACGTCTGAGCATTGCAGCTCCGGAATTGGGATCGGCAAAAAAAAGCAGGGCACGTCATTCTCGCAAATGTTTCCGGCCGAATGCAAAAGGGCCGCCGGAATCCGGCAGTATCTCGCTGATTGGCTGAGCCCACTGCTACCGGGCTTTGGAATTCGCGGAATCATCTCCGTGAATCAATTCAATCGTATACTGCGGACGATGACTCATGGCCAGCGCGGTATGGCTGTAGTATGGATAAACGCTCCATTCCACACAGGTGATCAGATCCGGCCTGCCGTCGCCGTCAAAATCTCCCGGCCAGGGATGAGGACCGTGATTGGTAATGCGAATGGGTTCGCCGAAACATCGCATGGTCTGCGGTGCGGCGAACAACGGAACGTCGGACGAACCGACATTCGTCAGGAGGTAGATACTGCCGCCGTCTTTTGTGCCATTGTGGGCGCCGGCCACGCTGTAGATAAGGTCCTGCAGACCATCCTGATCCCAGTCGACGGCCCGGAAGGATTCGGTCCAGTGTGCGCGTCGGTCGACGATCGCGTCGTTGATGGGTCTGCCGTCAGCAAGTCGGAGCACGCGGTCTTTGCGCAACCGAAGCACACCGTTGTCGTCGTGATACTGGACAAAGAGTGTGGCGACGCGCGTGTGGCCATCATGCGTGACCAGATCCATGAGGCCGTCCGAATTGAAATCAGCAACCGCAGTTCCCGTCCGCCACAGGAACGGACGGTCCTGTTCAAGCGGATACACACCATTGTTCGACTTCGGGTCATTCGCCCGTTGGTTGGACCGGCTCCGCTGCACCGCCGAGTCAGGATAACCGTCGCATAGAATCTGTCGACGACTCGCAAACTGCGGTTCTGTGCGCGTACCGATATTTTTGTACCAGAAGATGCGGTTGGTTTCGTTGGGACAGATCAAATCGTTGAGTCCGTCAGAATCCCAGTCGACGAACACGGGAAAGGAGTAGCCCATATCGTGCCAGTTATTCGGCTTGCCAAGAATCTCATTTCGTACCAGACGAATCGTCTCCCCATCAGCCAAAATGCGAGCCGGCTCGCGAAAGACAGGGCGTTTGCGGGTCCCCTCGTTGATGACAATTCGAGGCCAGCCGTATCCCCCACCGATCAGCAGATCCTGGTCTCCGTCATCATCCCAGTCGCAAAGACAGGGCCAGGCCTGATCGCTGCAGGACATCACAGCTGACTGCGATTCGGCTCGACCTGATCGCTGAAACTGTCGGCGCCCGGAAGTGTTGTCGACCGTTGATGACGTGTTCAGTTCGTAGACCGATATTTCCTGAAATGAATTGTGCTGCACGATCAGTCCGGACTGCCCGGCATCATTCCACGCGGAGACGAACGACGTTTCCGGCAGGGCGATTTCGTCAACGACCTGTTCATCAGCGAACTCCGGCACGCTCTTCCCGGTATTTCGCCGCCACGCCACACGGTAGAAGTCGGGCTGGACCGATTCGCCACCCTGCAGGCAGATCGCATCGCGCCAGCCATCGCCATCGATGTCGAGGAAACAGGATTTGCGACCGGCATTCAGCTGAACGGATGCCGCTGCACGGAATGGCCAGCCATCCGGATTGTCGTTCCGCACGAACTCACCGTCGACAACGAGATCAAGCGCGCCGTCGTTGTTGAGGTCCACGGCACGGCACGCCTGCCAGCCAGTGACAGCGACCGATCCACCGTGCGCGAACTGCGGCATTCCTCCTGGGTCATGCTCACCGGTATTCAAATAAAATGTGGCTGAGGTTTTCCTGTTGCCGGTCATGACGAGGTCGAGTCGGCCGTCATGGTTGAAGTCGGCGAAGTCAACGGCCATGTAGGTGTGGCTGAGCACGCGTGGCTCAGCGTGCGCGTCGGACACGAATCTCGGTCGCTGCAGGTCGCCGAACTGAAGTGTGCTGTCAGTGATTCGCGGGAAACAAATGACCGCATCCCATGGCTCGCCCGGCCGGTAGGCATAGTTCCACGTCCCTGTCAGGTCCAGCTGGCCGTCTCCGTTGAGATCGTGTAGTCCTGGTGAATACGGCACGGCAATCGGGCGAGGCACCGGCGCGTTGAACCTCAACAGATCCCCAGCACCAATTTGTGGAATTAACGTCTGCGGCTCGCGCGGCGAGCGCTTTGACACGGTCCGAAAGTGAATTTCAAAGTCAGAATGCTCAGGATCCGCGACGACGAATTCAATTCGGCCCTGATCTCCGGTGTTGAAGTCGCTGGAAAGAGCGTGCGGGACAATTTGACTTGTGGCAACGCTGAAGACCTTGATGGAATCCAGGTCCAGCACTCCCCCCACACCGGCTCCGACGATGACTGCTCCAAAGTCGATCAACGGATCCATGGGAGTGTTCACGTGTCGCCCTGCGGTTTCAATGGTGAGTCGCAGTGTCAGCTGGTGAGATTGAGCAGGCGGAGCAGCGCCGATTGGCATGGCGCACAGTGAAATCAATAAAGTGACCACGATCACTCTCACTGGCGATGCTCCGAGGACGAGTATTCCTTGTCCGTTCGGTCTGTGGGCGACCAGACGGCTGTGTTGATCGCGAAATATTTATTAATGAATGGCGGCTGTTTGCGACTCGCATACCACATGCGAAATCTCCCGTCCGGCAGCTGCATCATCGACTGGCTCGTCACGTAATGCGACTCCCATGGCCTGTCGGGATCCGGTCGAAACACCGGGTTATCGGCGTGTTTGTGCCACGTAAGGCCGTCTATGCTCGTGGCAAATCCCAAAGCGGTTGTGGAAGGATGTTTCGCCCAATAGCTGCCATACCACATCACGTAGACACCTTCGATCTTCATCACGAACGGATAAAACAACCTCGACTTCTCCCACGGCTGATCGATCAGCAGACAGGGTTCTTCCGTGACCATCCACGCTCTTCCATTGGGGCTTGACGCGTGTCGAATGATCCATGGTTCCGTTTTTACGTCGACAAACCACATTTGGTAGTGTTGACCGGTCCGAACGACTGTGGGTGCGTAGACATTCTCGAGCAGGGCAACTGACGGTTCGGTCCAACTGACACCGTCTTCACTGAAACTTTCATGCAGCGTGTGTCGTCCCCCGCCTCCCTCAAACCAGGTGGAGCTGAACCACATTCTCAGTCGGCCTCCATCGCGCAGGACGCAGGGAGTAAGAATTGAATGTCGGCCGTCGCCAAATCGAAATACGGGGTTATCATGGTGTTTGTGAAATGAAATGCCATCGCTGCTGGTGGCCATTCCAGGATGAAACACCCTCTGAGCAACCGTGCCCTGGGATCCACAGTACCACAGATAGAACCGGTCCTGATGCTTCGCAACCGTTGGGGCAAACATGTGCGTGTCATCGAACTCTCCGCTGTTCCCGAGCGAGATCACGGGGCCGTCAGCATCCCGTGTCCATTCCTGGGGTTGATTCAGCCAGTGCTGGAGTCCGGGCGGAACGTCCGGCGGCAACGACGCAGCGCGCGCGGAGCGCTCATGCACCGCATCGAACACGAATTCCAAAGCACGCTTTGTGTCCTCGTAATTGGTGCTGTGTCCGCCATCGGGTCGATGGATGCTGAGGACATCAGAGTGCAGGTTTTTGACCGAGTCAACGAGCCGTAACACACTTGGCGGCGGGACCACGTCGTCCCTGCCTCCAGTTGTCGTGGCCAGCGGCATGCTGAATCGGTTTGAGAAGAATTCCGCACTGCGGTCGTGGTACTGTTTTGGCACCTGCCGTTTCGATCCACCGAACGATTCAGCGATGGCGTCCTGAAACTGTTCATATTCCACGAGGTTGGCCGTCCCATTGAGTGCCACGACGCCGTCGACGATTTCCGGATGCAGGGTTGCAAACGTGAGTGCCCCGGTTCCACCCATCGAACCGCCACAAAGAATGACGTGCTGTACTTTGTGCTGCGCCTGCACTGCCTGAATGATCTGCAGCATGTCTGCTTCTGCGGCAGGCCCCATCCATGACGTGGACGCCCGATAATCCGGCGAAACCAGGAGCATTCCATGAGCCGCTGCGAAGTCACGCGTTGCCCGACACTCATCTCGTTTCTGATGAATGAACTGCCAGCGGTCTGATCCATGTCCATGCAGCGCAATCAGCACAGAAACTGGTTGATCGAGGGTGAAGTGCGGCGGCATGATAGTGACGTACTTCTGTTCTGACTGATCGTGTGCGGCCAGAAACGTATGGTCCACCCCAGCAGATCGCTGAGCCAGGTCATCCGCATGAAGTACGGTTGCTATTGTCAGTGCCGCAATGAAACATACGGTCGATCGGTCGCATCGAATCCGCGAAACAGAGTTCCACTTATTAATCATTTTCCCGGTACCGCTACAGGATGGTCTTCCATGAGAAGTGTTCGTTCACAGGTCGCCCTGATACTAACCGCGTTCGTTATAATTTCCTCGGTCAACGCGGCAGAACAGCCTGATCGGTCGAAAAAGTCACTGGTCACGTTCTATGCCATGGGCGATGTGCCCTACCAGCCGGAAGAGGATGAGCTCCTGCCGCGGCAGATCGCCGAGTTACCGAAGGACGCAGAGTTCGTTGTCCACGTGGGTGACATCAAAGGTGGCGCGGCTCCCTGCGATGAAGCTGTCTACAGCAAGGTTGCCGGGATGCTTGGCAGATCCGTGGCGCCCGTGTTTATCATCCCGGGCGACAACGAATGGAACGACTGCACTGATCCGGCTCAGGCCTGGACATACTGGAATCAGTATTTCCGTCGATTCGATCGCCATTGGAGCCACCGTTTCCCGCTGTTCCGACAGCTGGAACATGAGCCAAATTTTTCGTTTGTGAAGAACGGTGTGCTGATTGTCGGTCTGAATATCGTCGGGGGACATATTCAGGATCCCGCCGAGTGGAAACAGCGGCATGCTGATGGGGTGCAGTGGGTTCAGCGGAACCTCGCCCGTTTCGGCGACGAAGTGGGTTGCCTGATTGTGTTTGGGCATGCCAATCCGCAGGACAAGCACCGTGATTTCTTTGAGCCGTTCAGCATCGATATGAAGGCGTTCAATAAACCGGTGCTGTACCTGCACGGAGACGGTCATACCTGGATTCACGACCGCCCATTCTCTGCACAGAACATTTTGAGAGTTCAGGTGGACCAGGGTGGCAAGGCGCCGCCGCTCAAGGTCACCGTCACAGGCGATCACGCAGAACCGTTTCAGTTCGATCGACGCGATGGAACCCCCGCCCCTTAGTTGCCGGGTCGAGTTTCGTCCCGCGACATTCGACGATGACTCAAGTAAACTGAGGAGAGTCAGCGTCACGGTCATGCGCTGGGGACAGCGACCCGAGCGACACGTTGTCGTTCGTGGCGCAGACCTTCGAAATTCGATCAGGATTGATTGCTATGCACGATGAAATCCGGGAAATGTTCGATCTGAGTGGCCAGGTGGCAATGGTCACCGGGGGCGCTCGAGATCTGGGATATGATGCGGCCTGTATCCTGGCGGCCGCGGGAGCGGATCTGATTATCACATCGCGCAAACTGTCGAGTGCTGAAAAGACGGCTGCGTCGCTCCGAAGTCAGTACGACTGCGACGTCCTGCCGTTGGCAATGGATCAAACGAGTTTCGAACCGGTCAGCACCACGTCCGCGACAGCTCATGCGTGGAAGAATCGGGTCGACATTCTGGTCAACAATGCGGGCGGTGGCGGAGCCGGCAATACGGTGGCCACGCTGTTTGAACGCGAACCAGAGCACATCGACGGCCTGATTCAGCTCAATTTGAACGGGACTCTGTATTGCTGCAGGGAAATCGGGCGAAAGATGAAGGAACAGCAAAGCGGCAGCATCATCAATATCGCATCGATCGCGGGAATGCTCGGTCGGAATCGATCGATGTACGAACGCAATCAGATGCTGGGCCAGCCAGTGGACTACGCGGCCGCAAAAGGTGGCGTCCTCGGAATGACAATGGATCTCGCCGCAGTTCTCGGACCTGACGGAGTTCGGGTGAATGCAATTTCACCAGGTGGGTTCAGTCGGAATCTTCCGGAACAATTTGTCGAAGACTTTTCCGAACGAACCGCACTGGGCCGGATGGGGCGTGACGGAATTGACCTCAAGGGCGCCATTCTGTTTCTTGCATCTGCCGCTTCAGAATACGTCACTGGAGTCAATCTTCCCGTTGACGGTGGATTTGCCATCTGGCATTGACGTTTTAGGCATGGTGAACGCACGGATTTGGGTTGCGTCGATGGATCCGATCGGGGATGTCACGTCGTACGGCAATTCGCATCAGTGCCGGCGACGCCACATTGATCGACACGGCATTGTCAGCTCGATATCATCCGGCACATTGCCTGACCGGATCTGAACTTCCCCTTCGAAAAAACAAGTCTCGTCCCTTATGGTTTTCACTGGCGAAGAAATCGTTGCTGAACTGACGAGCCTTGGAATAACGCATGCGATCTGGATTCCGGATGCTTCGGTGGGCACCTGGGAAGCAGCTCTGGTGGCTTCCCCGGACCTTGAGTTGATTCGCATTTGTCGCGAAGGCGAAGCATGGCCGCTGGCGGCCGGATTGATCCTCGGCGGAAAAACTCCGATCGTGATCATGCAGACGACCGGCTTGTTTGAGTCGGGAGATGCCTTGCGCAGCATTGTGTTTGACCTCAGGATTCCCGTGGTGTCCATCATCGGAGCCAGAAACTGGCTCAATCCTGACTCACAGGATACGGCAAAGAGATTCGCAGAACCGATTCTCAAAGCATGGAGTTTCGAGTACGAGCTGGTGGCCACTGAGGACGACAAGCCCCGATTCCGGAGCTTTGTCAGGAACTGTCTGGATGCCGGGCGGCCCGGCGCCATCCTGCTTGCGGAGTAACCTGGAATGCAGCTCAGCGGTGACAATACGCAGTCACGAATCCCCTTTCGGCAGTCGCTCGCCACACTGGCCAGCGCTCGACAGGATTCGGACCTGGTCGTAACCAATATGGGGTCATCTCGCGTCTGGCCGCTGATCGAAAACCATCCACTGGATTTTCACTTCAATCCGTCCACGATGGGTGGTGGGATTCCGTTGGCAATGGGAATTGCACTCGCCCAGCCTGATCGGCAGGTGATCACACTGTCCGGTGATGGATCGCTCCTGATGAGTCTGGGGTCGCTGGTGTCGGTGATCGCCGCCGAGTGTAAAAACCTGTCCGTTATCTTATTGGACAATGGCGTTTATGATGTGACAGGGGGACAAAAAACAGCGGCCAGCGATGCGAATGTCAGGTTTGATGAACTGGCTCGTGCGATCGGTTTCCGGAATGTCGCGGCATTCGAGGAGGCTGAGCAGTGGCAGGCCGGTGCGGCGACATTCCTGCAGTCCGAAGGCGCCGGATTCTGCTGGTTGAAAGTCGATCCTGCTGAGCCGGACGACATGAAGACTCGCCAGGAGCCAATGCATCTTCAACTCAATCGCATTCGTCGAGAGTTGGCGAGGGAATGACAATCCGGCGTCACGTCACTCAATGGACGGTTGTGTCGACCTGACATCGAAAACTCTGAGCTCGTTTCTGCCAGCCTGTCGGATGGGACTTCATGCTTTCTCGGATCAAAGACCGGGCAGCACGCTACTGGAATTCGTTCTCGTTCGCAGGGCTGTTGTGCGCAACCCTGTTCTTCGCCGCGTCGGTCACACCGTCGCTGGTCCCGCGCCCGTGGCTGGCTCAGGGGCTGCTCTCGGGGTTTGCTCTGGCGGCCGGTTATGGAGTTGGCATCTTCTTTGCGTGGCTGTGGTCGATTCTCGAACTGCCGCAACCGACGGATTGGGTCGACCGGAATCTCAGACGGCTCTCCACCGTCTTCGCGGTCATTATTTTTGTCTGGTTTTCGTGGCAGATGACATTTTGGCAGAATTCCATCCGTGAGGTGATGGAAATGGAGCCTGTTAAATCCGTCAGCACGTTTCGCATCTGCCTGATTGCCCTGGTTTCGGGAGCTGTCCTTATTGCCTTGGCAAGGACGCTGACCAGTATCTTTCACTGGTGTGCCGGGAAGCTCAATCGACTGTTTCCGCCGCGAATCTCGTATGCGTTGAGTGCACTCATCACGGGATTCATGATTCTGTTTGTCGTCAACGATGTGATTGCCAGCGCACTTCTCGGTGCCGCAAACGACGTCTTTGCGGAACTGGATCGACTCATTGACGAAGACGTTGAGCAGCCGCAGGTTGCTGAAGCCTGTGGCAGCGCTGAGTCACTGATCGAATGGGATTCGATCGGTCGCTTTGGAAGGAACTTCATCACGGGTTTACCCGAGGCCGACTCATTGCGCGACTTTCGAAATTCGGCCGTTCAGCGACCGATCCGCGTGTACGCTGGATATCGTTCCGGCACGACGCACAGGCAGCGGGCAAGCCTCGCCCTCGACGAGCTCAAACGAGTGGGCGCGTTCGAACGGTCTCTGGTCGTCGTCGCCACACCCACTGGTACCGGCTGGCTCGATCCGGGTGCCGTGGATTCATTGGAATATCTCCATGGCGGCGACACGGCGATCGTCGCGACGCAGTATTCCTATCTGCCCAGCTGGATGACGCTGCTCGTTGATTCGAACCGATCGATTGAATCTGCGCGGGCACTGTTCGACGCTGTTTACAGCCACTGGCGAACGTTACCGATTGATCGTCGCCCACGTCTGTTTCTGCACGGCCTGAGCCTGGGTTCCCTGGGTTCGGAACTTTCTGCCGATCTTTTTACGATTCTGGAAGACCCGATTCAGGGAGCGGTCTGGAGTGGTCCACCGTTTCCCAGCAGTCACTGGGCAAAGCTCACTCGCGATCGAAACAGCGGATCACCGGCGTGGTTGCCTGAGTTTCGTGACGGTGCCATGGTTCGGTTTACGGCCCAGGACAACGCGTTGAATGCCCATGATCACTGGGGGCCGTTTCGCTGCGTGTATATTCAATACGCCAGTGATCCCATGGTGTTTTTTTCACCAGACCTGATGTTCAAAACTCCGGAGTGGCTGATTGGTGACCGTGGACCGGACGTTTCGCCGCATTTGCGCTGGTTGCCAATCGTCACCTGTCTGCAGGTGGCATTCGACCTGCCGTTTGCCACAGGGGTGCCATCCGGGTACGGCCACAACTATTCGCCGAGCAGCTACATCGATGCGTGGATCGCAGTGACTGATCCGTCCGACTGGGACGAATTCGACACACAACGACTCAAGGAGCACTTCGCAAACCCGTCGGCTCCCTGACGCGGTGGAGGCGCGCAGATCGTCATCTCGCCGGCCTCGACCGTATCAAAGCCGTCGGGCTGCAGCGTATGACGCTGACTCATGGCCGCGGCGGAAGTGCCAGAGCCCATCATCCATTGGCCCCCGCGAGCCAGATGCCGCCTCGACATTTCGAAACATGCTTCTACTTGGTCGTCAGTGAAAAAGTCGATTGATCAATGGATCGCGGCCTGGTTTTGCAAAAGTGGATGTCATAGTTTGCAGGGAATCCGTTTCATATGGTTCGAAACCCTGCAATTTGAGACAGGCATGAAGCCCAAACCTCGACCGGAAGCCAGTCAGCTCAATCTGTTTCAGGCCCAGTTCGATCAACTGCTGAATCTCGAACATCCGTTGTGTGTGCTGGCTCGGAAAATTGACTGGCAGCGTTTCGACATCGCCTTCGCCGACTGCTATTGCCCCGACACGGGTGCTCCTGGCAAAGACATTCGCCTGCTGGTCGGGCTGCATTATCTCAAACACACATTCAACGAATCAGACGAGTCACTGCTGGAACGCTGGGTGGAGAATCCGTACTGGCAGTACTTCTGCGGGTTCGAAACGATGCAGCACGAGCTGCCGCTGCACTCCACGTCGCTGACGAAGTGGCGCCAGCGAGTCGGTGCCGACAGACTTGTCACGCTGCTTGAGCCAAAGATCGGCCACCTGAAGAGCGACAACCGGATGAGTCGCTGCTTCCTGAAGGGGCTCATCGGAGATGAAATCAACGCCCTGCTGGCGGCTGCCGGGTCCAACCTGCAGAAGCTGCTGCGCGCGATTGCGCGTGCGCTGTTTTTCTGGCTTTGGAGCTGGACGGCCCAATCCAGCCGCTATTCGCCTTCCCTCGTCGTCGCACTGCCGCCGCCTGACCGCGTGTTGGGCTTCCATCACGACGGACCGAAGCCCGAAGCCGCCGCGCTTTGCCTCTTTCAGTGACGACTATGAAGGTTTCATGCCAAAATGGTGAGGAGACTCGTGACGACGATGAAGCGAACACGACAAAGGCTTGATGACGTTGTCCGGTTGCCGGCGAAGGAAACACGGCTTCAGAATTCGTTGATGACTTCACTACCGGCAATTGTCGACAGACCCTGATAAGTGAGCATGTCAATGTTCTCACTGATGAATTGCACCGAGCCGTCGGCAAACAGGAAGTTGCCGCCGCCGATGTGGCTGCTGCGAAAATTACTGGTGCTGTGTCTGCCGCCGTTCGCAGAGCTTGTGCAGTCGTGGGCCGTTGGAATATCGATCGCCGAATCGGTGACAGGGTTCTTGTTCAGCGGGTCCATCGTGCAACCGAAGGGGTTCGGGCTCATCAGTCCGTTCTCGGCGATGTTTTTGGGATTGACGCCGCCGACGATCCAAGCCTGCTCGGCGGGATGGGCAGTTGGCGCAGTGCAACCGGCGCCGTGGCACACTACCCATTCATGGCCGGTTGCTCCTTCTCCGATCGCGATGGTTTGGCTGGTGCCGTCAGTGATGTCCTTAATCTGTGTGGTCCAGTTGCCAAAGCTGGAGTTGAACATGCCGTGTTCGGCTGCCAGCATTCGACCGGGGGGATGGCACCAGGCATCGTTCACGCCTTTACAGTACAGATAGGTTGTAACAGCGAATGTGTCCCCAACTAGCGCTCCGCCAAAGAGCGTTCTGACAATCTCACTTGATCCAGTCACGCGTCCCGTGTTCGAGGGACAGATGAGAACAGGAATCACCGTGGTGGCCACCTTGGGTGACTGTTGGTCCCAGGAAACACTCTGGTTGTACAGGTTCCTGAGCGCAGAATGATCCAAATGTGGCAGCAACATGGTCGTCGCCGTTGCGTAGACGAATGGCGCCTGCGAAACGAAACCGGTCGGGAAAGATCGGTAGACAGCGTGATAGTTGTGCAGCGCGAGGCCCAGTTGCTTCAGGTTGTTCTGGCACCCAACGCGACGGGCAGCTTCGCGGGCCTGCTGGACCGCCGGAAATATCAATGAGACCAAAACGGCGACGATCGCGATCACTACCATGAGTTCAATCAACGTGAATCCATGCCGTTGGCTATAGTCGCGTTGCATCCCGGTTTTCTCCTCGAGAATTGGCCGTCTTGCCGGTTGAGTGTTCATTTCAGCTTGATGCCGAAGGATTGGCATTCGCAGCGTACTTTGTTTGGCATGATTTCCCTATGGATCCATTGATCGCCTGTGGCTCACTTCGGAAACAACGTTCCGAGTATCTCCCTAGCCGCATACTTCCGGTTGGGCGCCTCGCCGTCCGCTATACTCTCAAGTGGAACACGAAGTTTCTCCGCAACTTGCTTAAGAGGAACGAACCAAGTGATAGCGTCTTTCGGGTTTCTGATGTAGAGCTCGACCAGCGCTTCGACCACCGCAGTGCTTGTATCGTCCCAGCGGGCACTGTCCCATTGGTCACAAATATGCAAACCCGCCGCTGCTCGAAGGACTTGGTCCCGGTGCTGCCGATCCGGTTTTTCGAGAATCGACCAGAAAGGCTCCCTGAGATCTTCTCGCAGCAACCACAACCGATTTGCGAGGAATACAAAGTCTTCTGCCTCGACCTTTAACAGTAACTCGATCAGGGGGGCGACTTGACTCCTGTCAATTGGGGCCAGAGCTAGGCGGAAGTGCAATTCCTGACGAGGATTGAGGTTTTCGACTGCGTCAGACAGTTCGTCATATAATGGCTCGTTGACCCAACGGCGGCACTCTTCGATTTCATTTAGAAATTCACGCGTTTCTTTTGTTTCGGCAGAGCGTAGTTGATCGACAAGCTGCAGCGCACGCTGCTGGCCGAATTGTTCGTATCCCCACCAGCTTGTCCCAATCAGTGCGGAAACGGCCAAGAGAACCAGAAACGGCACCAATCGTTGCCAACCTGCGGCAGCCATCATCGTGCGTTCGGATTCAGCCCATTGCTGTTTCGAGGTCAACAATCGGATCACAAACCATTCGTAAAATGTGGGAAGCTGTTTGCGTTCCCGATGCGCATTCCAGAGTGCAGTGCGTTCAACGAGTTTGAGTTCAGCGCGGCCACGGATCGTCTCTTGTTGTTTGCGAGTCAACCACTGCCGCAGCGAAGGGACGAGGTAGTCGTGAGTCAATTGAAAGTGTTGCGGTCGAGCGTCAGTGAAAATGTGGTTCGTAGCTGCACCGGACGCTGATATGTCTGCGTTATTGATGTAATTTTCGGTGCCGTCCACATCGGTCGGCGTAATCAGACGCAGTTTGCGATCGAGAATCCTGATCAGATTCTCAAATTCTCCCGGATGATCGATGTAGCCCGACGCGGCGATCAGTTCGTCGTACGACCGCATGTGTCCCTTAATATCTGTTCCCAAATCAGGCAGCAGAGCGTTGAGGACTGCTCGAGCCGCTTTCTGGTGTTTACGGTGTTCCGGCGGCGCGGTGGGCACATTGAACGTCTCTTCCAGAAATGAGCCACATATACCTTGTGTGCCGCCCACTTCTGTCAGTGTGTTAGGGGCCCACCCTTTGTCTTTCATCATCTGGGCAAACAAAGCGAGGCGCACACAGATCACTTTCCCATCATCGGCCAGACCTTTGACGGCCCGGTCAAGGAACAGTTTTTGGTCCTCGGTGGATTGACCAGGATCTTCCGGCAGCCGGCCGAACGCTCGACCGAATGCTGCGAGCACGCTGCGAGCATGGTCGAGGTGAAACAGGTCGACAAGGGTGCTGTTTTCATCTTCGACGATTCGAATCTCCAGCTGCTTCATGAACCGGCTGACCGCCAACCAGAAATCCACGCGCACCATCACGATGCATTGCACTCGACTGCCGTCGCAATGCCTCAGGGCGTCGAGCAGCTGGGTGTCCGTCTCGCCGCCTCCGCCATGCAACCACTGCTCAAACTGGTCGAGGACGATCAGTATCTTCCTGTTGTGTGTCGGTCCGCGTCCTTCTCGCAAGGCGGCTAACGCATCTGGCAACGACATATCGGGCGGCAAGTCAACACAATACTTGCGGAGACCTCGCAGGAGCCGCGCCTCCGTATCGTCGGGAGTCGCTTCAACATATATGGTGCAGACGGTCTCACCGAGCAACGGCAGCAGGCCGGCCTTCACCAGTGAAGATTTGCCGCATCCACTCGGTCCGTAGATCAGGCCAACAGAAAATGTCCTGTCAGTGTCCCGTTCCGTGATGCGGTTTTTCCAGAAGCGGAGGCTTTCCGGCAGTCCATCGCGGTCAAACGGACCCGGTAATAGTTGTAGAAAAAAGTCAGCGTCGTGCTCATCAAATGACCTGAGTCCTTTGGGGATGACGTGCGGTGGATGTTCATTGACGTCAACCGGGATCGGATATAGTCCGTCAGCGGAGTCCACTGCCGATCTCGTCCGGTTGTCCAGCCAGTGTTGCAGGTCGTCTGCCAGATCACTCAACGTCGTGTAGCGATCCGGCATGCGCTGGGAAAGGCACTTGAGACAAATGCGTTCCAGCTCGGGCGAGATGGACGGAATGATCTGTCTGGGCGGTTTGGGGTTACGGTTTTTGATTTCGTCGAACAGTTCCGATCGTGTGGCACCGACGAATGGGCGTCGCCCCGTGAGCATTTCGTACAGAATCACACCCAGACTCCACTGATCGGTCCTTCCATCCAGTCGGTGTGTTTCACCGCGGACCTGCTCAGGCGCCATGTACGCTGGAGTTCCAGCGCTCTTCAGATTGTGCACGTGCTGAGCGTCTTCATGGACTGCCAACCCAAAGTCGGTCACCCGTGCTCGCCCCGTCTTGTCGAGGAGTACATTTGCGGGCTTGAGGTCACGATGGACGAGTCCCGCTTCGTTGGCATCGTTGACGGCTCTGGCAATTTCCCCCACCAGACTGGCCGTTTGCTCGCAGCTAAATTGCTCACTTACGATGGCATCGGCCAGTGTCCGACCCTCAACGTATTCCAACACGATGACCAAATCGCCGGAGTCACGGTTGACGTCATAAACCTTAACGATGCCAGGATGATCCAGCCTCGCTGCGGTACGCGCCTCGCGCAGGAACCCGTCGAATGCTGCCTGCGACGCGAATCGTTCTGCCCGGGGGACCTTCAACGCGACCAGCC
Organism: Planctomycetaceae bacterium; assembly: GCA_039831615.1. Taxonomy (GTDB): domain Bacteria; phylum Planctomycetota; class Planctomycetia; order Planctomycetales; family Planctomycetaceae; genus S139-18. The sequence continues at coordinate 1,623 of JBDOMX010001038.1, read as the reverse complement.
GATCAATTTCGGGATCATGGGCGAGGTAGACATCACCGAATGCGCCTCGTCCCAAATGGCGGCGAACCACGTAGCGGCCGAAACACTGTCTGCGCTCAGTATCCTGAGACGGACCATTGGCAACCAAATCAAAACGGTCCATCGTCGAGGACGGATCATGCGATTCCAGACCGCGATGACTCTGGAACGCATCCATCACGATCTCTTCATGGTCCGCAAAACGCTGATGATACTCAGCCATGTTGGCTGGGGCAGCATTGGCACTACGAATCTCCAGTTCCGCGAGAATCAATTCCTTCAAAAGGGATGCCCGTGCTGCTTCGTCGATCCTGCCGAGATTGTCTTCGATGCTGGGCTGGTTGCCGGCTTTCCAGGCCCGTACAAACTCTTCACGCAGGCGGTCGACTTTCTGCTGAACATTCATCGGAACAGAATCAGCCGATTGGGGAATAATGTTAGTCACGAGACACCCCGCATTGCCGGATTCGCGGGATCATGAGTTTCAAAACCAGATAGCGAGATCGATCTGCACTCTTCCGGACCTCCCACGTGGCCAACATGCGTATGCTCAGCGCGTTGCGCGTGAGCATCGCCAATCCCTGCTCCCATTCCCTGGCGAATTTTCGGACCATTTCACCGTCAACGTTCCGAGTCACTCCGGTATTGTCCGTTTCGACGCATTCTTGATTGCCGAACATTGTCACTTCAGGCACCACACCAGCGCCTCTGGTGCCGTCGGGTTCATGGCTGAGGTGATCGATAAAACCGCGCACGGCGGCAGTTTCTTCCTGCGCCTGCAAGGACTCATCTGCCTGTCGCCGACGCGATTCTGCAAGGCAGCGGCTGGCAGGATTCAAAGGAGAGTGCACCACTTGTTCTTCTACGTCCATTCGCCACGGTGTTCCGACGATACACGGTTGTCGCGATTCGCGAAGGACGCTGGACACAGCTCCGCGAACAATCTTCCACTGCCAGCAGTTCCGGTGTCTTTCGGCTCTCGACCCTTTCGGTGGTCCCCGCGAATTGTCTCATCCTGATGGTCCATAAGAAATCAATTATCGGAATATATCGTACAAAGGTAATATGAGAGCACACAAGTAGGTGTGAACATTCATGTGTGAGTAGGAACTTATGGATCAGGCAGGAATTGTTTGGATTCCGGCATCGCGGAACAAAGGTCTCGCGAATAAATAGGCTGGCGAGGTTTGATGCAATTTTTCCCTCGGTCACGAAAACACGGATCGGTCAAGATGGAGGGAAACAAAGCAGGAATCAGCCTGCCAGTGAGCGTTGGTGGATCCACCGGTCGTGACATGGGACCGCGTGTGCATTTTCCGGAAGCGACATCGAGGACGTGAGAGTCAAAGTCCGTCCTGATTGCTCAGTTGATCTGGTCCGGATGGAGAGACACCGCGCCGGGCATGATGACGCTCGCCGCTCGCCGTCCCGACGTGCTGAAATGAGGTTTGCGTCCATCCACTCCGATCGGGTTTTGTCGTTCAGGAACTACAATCGCTGAATTCTTCCTAGTGCCGCGATTCGCAGTTGATGTGCCACAACACAGGAAAGCTGCGTAGATTGTTTTGTTGATTCGTCTCCCAATCCACGTGTTTTACTGAGATT
>JBDOMX010000646.1:0-5664 GCA_039831615.1 Planctomycetaceae bacterium | reverse complement strand
GTTCCCCAATGTTGGTCGGCGACTTCAATCATGGCATTCCCTGCTGAGAAGTGGACATCATTCGAAGCTCGAATTATGGCCCGTCACACGAACTCGCGCAAGTCACCCTGTTCTCCGTAAATTACTCGAAATGCGCGCCCCGTCTGATCAGAAACCGCTTCATGAGAGTGTCCTGGGATCAATACATTTCAGAAATCGACAGGTTGAGTTGCAGTTTGAACACCGGTGACGGCGTTTTGGGGTCGTACCGTTTCAACAGAAAACGAATCCCTGGATGCAGAATCATCGCAGATCTGCAGGCGGCGAAGCCGTCTGCAGGGCAAAGATTCTGCTGCGTGCAACAAGAGCCTGCGAAAACCCGGCGGATGGCGGTCGGTGTTGATCCTGTTCACGAATACGTTAGATTCGTCCCTCGCGCCGGCGGCTGGTCGAATATCGCAGTGAGCACGTGCGTGCAGCAACCATTGTGAAGCGGAATTCATTCAATGAGCGAACAACAGGAAAATCAGCCGCCTGCGCAACAACCAGCACCAACGCAGGAGATCGCAGTCAACGATACCGATGTGCAGGCCGTGTACGCCAATTTCTGCCGTGTGGTCAGTACCCCGGAAGAACTCATCCTTGACCTCGGCCTCAACCCCAACCCCTACGCCACCGGAACCGTGAATGTCAAGGTGAGTCAACGGGTCATTATGAACTACTATAGCGCCAAACGGATGCTCAGCGCCCTCGCAACGGCACTTGGTCGTCATGAACAGACATTCGGTACGCTGGAAACGGACGTGCGCAAACGCGTTCGCACCGACGACGGGACAGGAGCGTAGCGTGCTGCATTGAGTCTCCGGCTGCATGGCAGGACAGCTGGACTGAACTGGGATTTCCTCGTTCCGGAGGCTCCCATAGAATTCGGCTTCCTCAGATTCTGATCTTTCCCTCCCGGCATGGATGTCGCCCGTGAAGATCCGCAACCGATTTCTCCATAAGGTCATCGCCTGGAGCGCCGTGCTGCTGCTCCGAACACTTTTTCTGACGGTTCGTACTGATATCCGTATTGCCAAAGAGGGTGCCATGACCGACACCCCTCCCGTCGGGCCGACGCGCTACTGTTTCTGCCTTTGGCACGACATCATTCTTGCCGCATTGTTCTGCCACAAAGCACATTCGCTTTCAACACTGATCAGCCGCCACGAAGACGGAACCTATCTCAGCGACCTGATCGAGATTCTCGGCATTCGCCCCATTCGCGGGTCCGCCAGTCGAGGGGGTGCTCAGGCGACGAAGCAGTTGCTTGAAATGCCCGATCAACACATTTGTATCACGCCCGATGGTCCACGCGGTCCACGTCATGAAATGAAGGATGGAATCGTCTACATTGCGGCACGCACCGGACGTCCGATTGTTGCCGTCACTGTGAAGGCGACTCGATGCTGGAGAATCCCGGCCAGCTGGTCGGAGATCATGATTCCACAGCCGTTCTCCAAAATCGTCGCGATCACCGGTCATCCGATCGAGGTCAGCTCAGATCTGAGTCGAGAACAGATTGCCGAAGTCACAGCTCAGGTCCAGGACGAAATGGATCGCCTGGATGCGTTGAGTGAGCGACTGGTTCGCGGCGACGAATCCGTTGCCGAATTGATCTATCCCCAACCACAGCGAGTCGACAAGAGAGCAGCATAAGATGACTCAGCCAAAAGTTGCCATTGTTACCGGCGCGGGAAGTGGCATCGGTCGCAGTGCGTCCCTGGCGTTGTGTCACGAAGGCTTCTCCGTTGTCCTGGCCGGGCGCCGTGAGGACCGACTGCAGGAAACCGCAGACCGTTCGGGAGCGGCTCAGACGCTGGTGGTTCCAACAGACGTCACCTGCGAGAAATCAGTCCATCAGCTGTTTGAGCGCGCGCAAAGCGAATTCGGCCGAGTGGATGTGGTATTCAACAACGCGGGAATGGGTGCACCCGCCATCCCGCTCGAAGAACTCACGGTTGAACAATGGCAAAAGGTGGTGGACGTCAATCTGACCGGCGTCTTTCTGTGTACGCGCGAAGCCTTCCGGACGATGAAAGCACAGGATCCTCAGGGCGGACGTATCATCAACAACGGATCGATTTCCGCGACTGCACCGAGACCTCTGTCGGCGCCTTACACTGCCACGAAACATGCCATCACCGGCCTGACCAAATCGACGTCGCTTGACGGTCGGAAGTACAACATTGCCTGCGGTCAGATTGACATCGGCAATGCGGCCACCGAAATGACCGAGCGGATGGATGCCGGAGTCATTCAGGCGAACGGAACGACAATGGTCGAACCCCGCATGGATGTTGAACATGTTGCCCAGGCAGTTGTCTCGATGGCCGGACTGCCACTGGAAGCCAACGTGCAGTTCATGACCATTATGGCCACGAAGATGCCACTCATCGGGCGCGGCTGATGCTTCCGCTGAAGACGCGGGAAACAAACGTGAGGCGTGCGCAGGCCGCGGCTATGTCTCCACGCTGAGGTTGGCTCGAATCGATACCTGTTGAGCACGCCTGACTGCGACGAGAGACGCCAGTATTCCGGTCATCCCCACCCCGGCCAGAGTGATCCCCAGTGACCTCCACGGCAAATCAGCGCCTGTGCTGAGAAGATGGGGCAACATGGCGAGCAGTGCTGATGCCGTACCCAGAAGCATGCCCCAGAACAGCAACACACAGTTTTCGATGAGGACCAGGCGGCAGATGCGCAATCCGGTAAATCCAACGGCCCGCAACATGGCGATCTCGCCGCGTCGTTCCTCAACATTCCTGACCATCACCACCGCCAGGCCGAACACGCCCACCAGCAGACCGAGCCCGCCCAACAGCTGAAACGTCGCCAGGTACGTGTTCTGCACGGCCAGGAACCCGGCCAGGCGTTCTCCAACCGCTTCCGTATCCATGCCCGAAGAATTGAGGCCGCTTTCCAGCACCGTGACCAGCTTATCGGCAGTTTCGCGGGAGTCGGCCTCCGCCAGAAAATACTGAAACCCGGTCACGGTGTCGTCGAGTGCCTGCAGGCTGGCTTGACTTGTGACCAGCACCCCCTGAAACAGGCTGCCGTCCAGCATTCCCACGATTTTTAATTCGGCCATCGGATTCTGTTGGTCGGGGAACGGAATCACGTCTCCGATGCCCTTTTTGAGGCTGTACATGAGTGTATTCATTTCACCGATGACTGGATACACCGGCAGATCGCTCGTCGACTCCAACGGCTTGTTGAGCAGTGTCCACGGGTTCGATCCCGGCGTATCCGCAAATCGAAAACCACCGCGTGCGATGAAGGCATCGGAGGCGCCGAGCAATTTCGGCAGTCGAGTTTGATAAAGATTGACGCAGCTGGCGTCTTCACCCGATCGCACCGCGAAAGAATACACAGCTGTCCTGCTGTCGAGGCTGGCAGCCACATAGTCATCCTCAAGATTCAGTGCCACGCGGCCGGCCGTGGAATTGATATCGCGCAGAATGGGCTGCGATGCTTCGGCGATGAGTCGGAATCCACCGTTGCCGGAATCACGGTCTGGAATTTCCGACAACGGATTGCGACGCCCGGCAGCCACAGCCACTATCAGGAACGTGGCACTGCCGATGAGTGCGGTGGTCATCAGACTGCGCCAGGGACTGCGGGCCGCATTGGCCATCGCAAATCCCGACAGCCCTCGAATCATCCGGTCATCGTCCGCCGACGCGCTGGTCTGCAGTCGCTGGCGCAGCAGTAGCAGTCCGCCCACCAAACAGCCGGCGCCGCCGAGGAAGAAAGCCACCATGTTCCAGGTGAGTCCGCTGAATGCCTGGCCACCGGGCAGGAGTCCGCTCGCGGCAAGTGCCGGCAGCAACAATCCGGCCAGCAATGAACCAGTCGTCAGCAGGTTGATTCGTTTCGAAGGTCGAAGATCGGAATTTTTTTCTGTGGTCTGTCCACTTAACAAATCCCTGACGGAAGAATGCCGCAAACCGGCAACTGCGAACGCGATCACACTTCCCGCCAGCCCCAGCGAGATGGTAACTGCAGTCAATAATCGCAGCGGATTAATGTCAAGTTGCAGAAAATGAGTGCCGATCGCTCCCACCCACCATGTGGTGAGTCCATACACCATGAGCTTCGCGAAGCCAATGGCGAAAAGAGCGCCCAAAAGGGCGCCAAACAAAGCAACGAGCAGACCCTCGCCAAGGAAGAACCAGCGCACGGCGCCGGCCGGCAAACCGACGGCATGCAGCAATCCCGCCTGACTGATGCGCTGCTGAATGCCAAGCCGGAACATCAGGGAGGTGAGAATGATCGCTGACAGGATCAGGAAGAAACTAAAACCAGCGAAGAGTTGTGTGAAATTGTTGGCACCAACGGCAGCCTGCAAGCCCGATTCCAGCACTGGCATCGGCGAGATCCCCAGGGCCGCCAGGCTGCACTGGCGAGGGATCCGATCCGACAGCTGATCGGCGATCACCTGCAATCGATCCTCTGGCAGAGGATGCACGTCCGCTGCAATTCGGATCGACGTGGCCTGGCCGAAACGACTGCCCCAGAGCTGCTGCGCCGTCGCCAATGAAACAAATGCCTTGGGGGTTGCGCGGTGTTCGGGCCACCATGCATCGTCACGGCCGGTGATCCGGTGATTTTCCATTTCGAATGGCGGATCCCAGTCGCTGAACGATTCCACGTCTGTGACACCGGGGATATCAGGCGTTAGACCCAGATCGATACTGACGAAATCATCGGCTGGAATGATGTGCATTACCTTGAATGTTCGCTCAACTTCCGGCAGCTCTCCGTGACTGCCCACGACGTGCCAGCGAGCAGTGACCCGATCCCCCGCTTCAACTTCCAGGTCGTCGGCGAGCCACTGAGACAATATGATCTCATCGTCTGCCAAATCCCGCTCAAAAAACGGCCCCAACGGCGCATCAACTTTGAGCGGAAGTCCGGCAATGATCGAATACATTGAGTAGCGTTCGTCCGGACTCTCCCTGTCGGCGGCAGCCAACTCGTTGATCAGGGACACCAATGTCGGCGCCGTTCTCAGCCCCAATTGACTGGCTGCCGACTCAATGCCGTCTGCAATCTCCTGCTGCAGGATCATGCGATTCGTTTCGGCAGACACATAACCACGTGCCGAATCGACGCGCAATCGGATTGCCAAGTCATCCAGTGTCAGACTTTCGCGTAGTGCATCTTCCAATCGCGCCGCCGCCGTGCTGGAATCGTCCGCATCGATCAGGAGAGTATTGACCATTCCCGGTTTGGCCACAGGATTGCGATTACTACGCTCCACGGCTTGAATTCCCAGTCGTTCCTGGAGTGTTCGCAGTGCCACGAAGGCGTTCAGAGGCAACTGCTGTCCGGGGTTCAATGTGAAGCGAGCCGCGCCTGCTGTCTCGGGCAGGATCTGCCTGACGGTCAATTGGATTTCCGCTGAAACGTCCTCGCGTTCACCAAGCAGGCTGTCGCGTGGAATCGCTGTCGGCAGCTCAACCCAGACAGAAACGACATCGCCGGGCTGAGCACCCAGCTCATGGGCAGTGCGAAATCCCAGCACGATGTCATTGCCCGTCGGAACGGCCATCCCGTCGGAATCGAAGAACTCCCAGCCCGTTTCCTCGACTGCAGTGATCGACACAGACCCCGCCCGCCGAATCTCCTGATTTCGATGCA
>JBDOMX010000625.1:0-5664 GCA_039831615.1 Planctomycetaceae bacterium | reverse complement strand
CCGACATTTACCTGTCGACCCAGATTATGCTGGTCATCCTCAAACAGGGAGGACTGGCTCCGGGCGGCACGAACTTCGACGCCAAGGTTCGTCGCGAAAGTATCGACCCACTTGATCTGTTCCACGCCCACATCGGTGGTATGGATACCTTTGCCCGCGGACTCAGGATTGCCGCTGCGATCCGCGCAGACAAGGCGCTGTCAGGATTCGTCAAAGAACGGTATAGCAGTTTCGACGTCGGGATCGGCAGTCGCGTTGAGAAAGGGCAAGCCACGTTCGCGGAACTTGAACAATACATGTTGGAAAAAGGGGAAGCCGACGCGAACATCAGCGGCCGTCAGGAAATGCTGGAAAATATCGTCAACCAGTACATTTGAAACTGACATGTTATTTCGCGTGAACCGCATCCGGGTGCCGGTGGAGCAGTCCGAAACAGAATTACCCGCTGCGGTGGCCCGCATCCTGGACGTCCCGGAATCGGAAATCGGCAGATGGCGGATCCTTCGTAAGAGCCTCGATGCCCGGCAACGGTCAAGTCTGTGCTTTGAGTATTCGGTCGTGGTCGACCTGGCGACGACGCCCCACTCCGCTGCTTCGAACAGCATTGCCACATGGGAATCCCAGCCGTTCTTTGATCCGGACACGGGCCCGCTGCCGATGGAGCACCGGCCGGTCGTCGTTGGATCCGGACCGGCCGGATTGCTGGCCGGATACTACCTGGCTCTCAGGGGCTTCCGACCGTTGATCATCGAACGAGGTCAGCCGGTTAAAGTCCGGGTTCCCGCCATCCGGGCATTTGATCGTGGAGCGGACCATCAACCAGAGAACAACTACCTGTTCGGGGAAGGCGGAGCTGGCTGCTTCAGCGATGGGAAACTGACGTGCCGGATTACCGGACCAGATGTCGACTGGGTTCTGCAGAGTTTCGTGGACTGTGGCGGACGGCCGTCGTTGACCTGGGAGCATCGTCCCCATCTTGGCAGCAACAAGCTGCCGTTGATCTGCCGCAACTTCCGTCGACGGATTGAGGCCCTGGGCGGTGAATACAGGTTCAACTGCCGCCTCGAAGGATTGGAGATCCGGGACGGTCAGGTCACCGCTCTGCAGACGTCTTCGGGAACAATTGCGACTCATCACTGCGTGCTCGGGATCGGGCACAGCGCTCGCGATACCTATGCGATGCTGCATCGCGCGGGGATTCCCATGCAGTCAAAGTCTTTCCAGCTCGGGCTGCGCATCGAGCACCCACAGGATGCCGTCAACCAGCACAAGTACGGAAAAGCAGAGTACCTGAATGTGCTGGGCGCAGCCGACTATTCATTAGTCGCCCGTGGAGAACGCGATGTGTTCACATTCTGTATGTGCGCCGGAGGTGTGGTGATTCCCAGTATTTCTGAGTCCGGGATGTTCTGCTCCAACGGCATGAGTAATTCCCGCCACAATACACCGTTTGCCAACAGCGGACTGATGGTCACTCTGTCACCCGATTTGTTCGGCAGCCCGCACCCGCTGGCGGGCGTCGAACTGCAGCGGAAATATGAAAGCGCCGCTTTTGCTTTGGCCGGTGCCAACTATCGCGCGCCCGTCCAGCGCGCCGCCGATTTTCTCGGCGACCGGTCCCCGCTGGTGACAGAAAAGATTCCGTCGTCTTACATTCGTGGCACCATGCCACATCCGCTCGCGTCGTTGCTGCCACCCGTGGTTCTGCGGGCGCTGAAACAGGGACTGCCCGTCATGAACGAAAAGTGGCGAGGCAAATACCTGGCCGAAGCCGTCCTCACCGGACCGGAAATGCGAGGCAGCTCTCCTGTCCGCATGGAACGAGATCGAGAGACATGCCAGACTCCGGGAATTGAAGGGATGTACCCTGTCGGAGAAGGAGCCGGGTATGCGGGCGGAATCGTCACGGCCGCAGTTGATGGACTGAGATCCGCTCGTGCCATCGTGCGGCAATATTCCATCCCTTCCTCGTGATTGATGCTCCGACTCACACGCCAATGACACTCGACCTCAACCATCTTTCTGCATGGCAATATGACCTTCCGCAGGAACTGATCGCATCTCGTCCAGCCAGCCGCCGCGATGATGCTCGACTGATGGTTGTTGATCGAGCGTCACAGTCGATCCGCCATCACTCAATCCGCGACCTGCCGGATCTGCTGCAGCCGGGCGATCGACTTGTCTTCAACAATACCCAGGTTCTTCCAGCACGGCTGTTCGGCTACCGCACTGCAACGAAAGGGCGCTGGGAAGGCCTTTTCCTCGGTCAGCCGCAGACCGGACTCTGGCGAATCACCGGACAGACTCGAGGTAAACTCCAAACGGGCGAAAGCATCACGCTCCACCCGCCCGGCGAAGAGTCACCGAGTTTGTGTCTGAACCTGAAGGAACGACTGGAAGATGGCAGCTGGCTGGTGCGTCCGGATGCCGACGGCGATCCCGTTGAGCTGCTCCATCAGTTTGGCACACTACCGCTGCCACCGTATCTCGGGAGAATAGTTGCTGATGACACCGACCGCGACCGCTACCAAACCGTCTTCGCCGAACGGCCAGGAGCCATCGCAGCCCCGACAGCCGGACTTCACTTCACTTCGTCGCTGTTGGAAGACCTTGCCGCGCGACAGATCGCACAGTCGCATGTGACTTTGCATGTGGGGATTGGGACGTTTCGCCCCGTCAACACCGAAAAACTGTCCGATCACAGAATGCACTCTGAGTGGTGTGAGCTCACTGCCGAAGCGGCAGCTGCCATTACGCACACACGAACCAGCGATTCCAGGATTGTTGCCGTCGGTACGACGAGCGTGCGCACGCTCGAGTCAGCGTGTTCCCGGGGCCGCCTGGCCGCATACCAGGGACCAACTGACCTGTTCATCCAGCCAGATTATGACTTCGAGGTCGTGGATCTGCTTCTCACCAATTTTCACCTGCCTGGCTCAACACTCATCGTCCTGGTGGCTGCTCTTGCCGGTTACGACCTCGTCATGGAGGCGTACCGTGTTGCCGTGGAACAACGCTACCGCTTCTACAGCTACGGTGATGCCATGCTGATTGTCTGATTCAGGGAGCGCCTGACCAGGCAAGGTGGATCTGAGGCAGCAGATTCCGATAATCTGCATCTTCAGTATACCCGGAGGGAGAACTGTCGGAGTCTCCTGGGGAACAGTTTATTGACTCCGTCGCAGCTCAATACTACTGTAGATTATGCGGGCAATCCCCTCTCAGTATGTCCAAGGTTCGCCACCCTCCGGTCCGGATCTGTCACCGTCGCCTTAACACAGTGACGCGGCTAACCTTCTTCTCTCGAGGCAACCGCCATGTCGCGACGTCGTCGCACGAAACCGATTGGAATCCGTTCCGCCACTCGACCTTCAGAGTCCGGTGGCGACACATCGGATGGAAACAGTACCAACGATGGCAGTTCTCAGCAGTCGCGTGGGAGAAAGAAGGCTGCTCGCGACGGATTGCTGAGCGGCACTCTGAACACCAGATTTCTGTTCGGCAGCATCCTGTTCGCGCTGGTAGCCGTCGGCACCGTTTTTACCGCGCACCGGTTTCAGGACGGTCGGCTGGCTGATGAACTGCTGACAAGAGCCGAAGCCGCGGTTGAAGATGAACCGACGCGCGCTCAAAAAATGTATCGCGAATATCTGAAGTTCCGACAGGATGATCTGGACGCCCGCGTGAAGCTCGCTGAACTGCAGATGAAGTCAGCTGAGTCGCCGGCGGACTGGATGGCAGCATTCCGCACGAATGAAGAGGTGTTGCGGACCGATTTGGAGCGGACCGACATTCGCCGTAAGCAGGTCGATGTTTGTTTCCGACTGCGTCGATTTACAGAAGCACACGAACATCTCGACAAACTGCTGGAAGCGAATCTGAGCGACGGCGCTCTGCACATGTTGAAGGGACTGGCGTTTGAGGCAGAGCGGAAGTTCGACGACGCTGTTCGCGAATTCCGCTCCGCCATTGACGACGACGAGTTCCAGTCTGTGGAGGCCGTCGATCGGGAATGGACGCGTTTTCAGGCGTATGCCAGGTGTGCTCGAATTCTTCACGACGAAATGGACGAACCCAATGACGCCGACGGCGTTTATCGCGCCATGCTCAAAAACTACCCTGATTCGTCAGAGGCATACCTGCTGAGGGCCAGGCACCGGAGCGCGACAGGTCAGGCCAATTACGCCGCCAGTGACGCTCGCAAGGCTGTCGAACTGGATCCCGGAAATTTCGAGGCCCTGATGGTGGCCGCCAGTTTGACGTTACGTGACCCGGAAAGCACCGATCAGCAATTCGAAACTCTGCATGAGCTGCTGACAGCCGCAGTTAGCAGCACACCGGACGATTCCCGCCCCTACACGTTGCTGGCACAATTTGAGAGTCGCCTGGGCAACGTCGACGACGCGATCACCACACTGGAAGCGGGGCTGAATCACACGACGGAAAGTGAAGCCATCGCCAGTCAATTGATCACCTCCCAGATTGCCCAGGGAGACGTGGACAAGGCTCGTGCGACGTTTGGCAGGACGCAGCAATCGTCTGAATCGAAAGATGATCGGAATTCGCTGTACCAGGAGGGTGGCATCCTCCTGAGCGAGCGACTGCCCAGGGAAGCGCTGGAACGATTTCAGGCAGCGCGCATTGGCTCCGTCGCGGATTCCCAATTCTATCGGAGTGCAAGTGTTCAGATCGGAAAATGCTGGCTGGCTATGGGGCGTCCGCACGACGCATTGAAAGAATTCAATGTTGTGATGAACCAGGATCCGCGTTCGATCGGGGCGCGTGCAGGAGTTGCGATCGCCGAGGAAGCGATCGGAAGGCCAGTGGACGCTGTCCGCACCCGACGGCGGCTGCCGCTTGTGAATCTGTCCGCGGCCCTCGAACTTGCCAGGTTGGAACTCCAGGTCATCATGACCCAGCGCCCGGAGGACCGCAAATGGAAACCCCTCGAAGCGGCCCTGCAGAAAGCCGACGAATTCGATCCGGATTCGAACGAAGTGAGCCTGCTCCGAGCGACCATGCTGTCAGTAACGGGCAAGCGAGAGGAAGCGAAGCAACTCCTGCAGATGGCATCCACACGTCCGCCGCTTCATATCGGTGTTGTCGGAGCCCTGGCACAACTGGCTCTCGCAGAGGGGGACACTGCCGGCGCTCAATCGCTGCTCGAGGCTGCAGCAACAGAAGTCGATGATAACCCGGAACTCGATCTTTATCGACTGGGGATCTGGCGGTCGACCGATCCAGCGCGTTTCGAAAAATTGCTGGATGAATTCGCAACCAAAGAGTACCCGAAATCCTCTGAGCATCGATACCGCCTGCTGGAAGCCATCGCGGCCTGGCATAACGCCGCCGGCGACAGGGGAACTGCTCTGGAAACACTTCTCGCGGCCGCCGAGTCACGCCCGGATCATATTGACGGCTGGCTTCGACTCCTGGAGTTAGCACTGCAACTGGACCGCGACGACATCCGTGCCCGAATCACGTCCGAATTGGAACGACTCGCAGACGTTGGCGATGTGTCCAGGCGATTTGCGCACGCCGTGGTGCTGCTCCACGATTCGGGAGACAACGCTGATTCTCCAAAAAGAGATGAGGCCCGCACGTTGCTGAAATCAATCGTTCAGGAACGGAATGACTGGTCGCCGCCGTATGTCCTGCTTGGTC
>JBDOMX010000535.1:0-5667 GCA_039831615.1 Planctomycetaceae bacterium | reverse complement strand
CTCATCTTCGTGGAGACCGTTCACAATTTGAGCCGCTATTCTTCAACTCAAACTGATTAACGGACAGACACGAGCTATGACGTCAACTGCTCGTCCGTTTCCGGAGCAGCATCACTGGCCGGGTCAAACCATTCGTCCTTGAAGACGATCCGTTTCTGGTGTTTCATGGCCAGGTTGGCGGTGAGCGCCATGATCGCGTCCGCCATGGCCACATGGCCGTCGCAGCGCAAACTGTTTTCACCGGTTTGAATACAGTAGCAGAAGTGCTCCATTTCTTCGCGATAACCACGGCTGACCGTTTCCGCCGGCCCACTACTGGCGGCAGCTGCCGGTGCCGAAGTTTCGTAGGAATCGAGTGCCGCGCCGCCCGCGGTGCCTTCAATCGCCCAGATCCGCTGTTCGACACCTCCGGGACTGCTTTTGCTGGATTCCTTATACAGCAGGGCTTCTTTTTCAGTCTTCATGACCAGAGTCGCCCGACTGCCGAAGACCGCTTCGCCGTACGGTTCCCAGCGGTTCGTGTTCATGGACGAATACGTCACGATGCTGAGGTCGTTGTGATCATGTTCGTACTGTTTGCCGGGAAATTCAAAAGTCACAAAAATCTGATCGTCGATGTCGCGCGTGTCTTTCTGAGCGGACTCGGGGCCAACACCTTCAATCCCAAAGAAGTTCTTCCCACCGAATCCCTGGACCGCGACGGGATGGACCTTCCCCAGAAAGATGCTGGCGGCATCCAGCTGGTGACTCCCCAGTTCGGCCATCAGACCACCACCGGTTTCGTTGTAGAGTCGCCAGTCGATCAGCTTCCTGGCGGTCTCATAGCCGAATTCCTTGAGTACCCCGTCTTTTTCCATCTTCGTAAGTACTTCGCGGTCTTTCTCGTTGGACTTGTCCCATTTCTGCCAGGCATCACTGCCTGGAAAACTGTTGTTGCGATGCCATTGAGCGCGAATGAACTTGATATCGCCCAGGACCCCATGTTCTGTCAGATGAGCAGCGTTCGCGTACAGCACGCTGTAATGACGCTGGTGGCCAACCGCCAGCTTGAGATCCTTTTCGTCGGCGAGTCGGATCATTTCCTTGCACGCCGTGACAGTTTTGGCCATCAGTTTTTCGCACAGCACGTGCAAACCAGCTTCCATGCACTCGATCGCAACCGGCGCATGCTGGTTAAGAGGAACGGCGATCACAACTGCTTCAAGGCCCAGCTCATCTTTCTTTGCCAGCAGGTCGCGGTGGTTGTCAAATCTCTTGACGTTGGTCGCTTCGCTTCCCAGAACCTTAATGAGCCCCTTGCGTGCCACCGGATGGCTTCCCTTGAATGTGCGATCGAGATTTGCCGGCCGCAGATCGGCGATCGCAACAATCTCCATGTAGTCCGTGGGATGCTCACTGATGAGCACATTGCCTTCGTCGCCGGTGCCAATGAACGCGGTGCGGACTCTTTTTCCCTGAAGCTTTTTGTAACCAAAATAACTGGCGCCAAGTCCTGCGCCCGCGGCTGCAGCGCCTTTGAGGAAAGAGCGACGCTCAACACCGACGGCCTGACCAAAATTGTGTTTGCCGATAGCAATCTGTTCGGGTGTGAGTTGCATGATTTATTGCTCCATCGATCGATGAAAGATGACTTTGTGCAGATCTGTACGATGTGACGTTGCCTGATGTCAGGCCGTGGCGGGCGTCTGATCGACGCCCGCGGGGTCGCGTTTTCCAGGAAACCACGCGTCGATGCCAAACCAACGACCCGTGGGCAGCGCCGCGATCGCCAGCAGCGCGATGACTTCAATCAGGTTCTTGTTCACAATCAGACTGTGTTCGGGACCCGGCAGCTCCGGTACGCCGGGAAACGGAGGCATTGCCAGATAAAAGCTGAACAAAAGGCCAGCCGCAGCGACCGCTGCAAAGCGGGTAAACAACCCGGCAATCAACAGCAGGCCCAGGACAGTCAGGCCGTAAATGGTGCTCAAGTCGGCGAGTCGTAACATAGTCGTGGGGGGAGTGACCGCTTTTTGACTCATTTGGTCGAGGGTCAATAACTTGACCGACTGTTCCTGAAAATCCTTTTCAAGGACTTTCACGGGCGCTGTGATCTCAGCACGCAGCGCCTGGATCTTTTTCCAGTCCGATCCCAGATGATCCCACTGAAAATCGGTCTCCGCGTTGTGGCGGAGGTTTTCATATCGAGCCAGCATTGCCTGGTACTGCTGTTTCTGACCGACCCGCTGTGAATCAGCGTACGGCTTGAGTTCCGTGCCCAGGAGGTCAGGATTTCCCCGGAGGGCGCCGGCGAGTTTCTCTTTGTAGCCAATGCCACGCTTCTGCCGTATGAAGACTTTTTCAACTGCCTCGCGGTACGCTTTGCTGACCTCGTCGTCTTGCCCATCCACAATCTTCAGAAGTTTCGCATACTCAACATCTTTCAGATGGTTTCTGCCGTCGACGTAGATGCGTTTTCTTTCCGCGTCGTACCAAACGTTCTTATCGCTGACACGTGCGGCTTCTTTGAGGTTGCTGACGCCCTCTGGCAGCGCCGCAAGTTCAGCCGCGTACACGGGACGTCCATCCAGATCGCCAGATGCGCCGTTCAGGATCCTGTCGAGTGTCTTTGATTGAGATTCGCTGAGGCCGTAGCTTGCCTTAAAACGCTGTGCCCACTCGTCCCATCGCTTCGCGACAATCTCATAGTTCAGCCAATCGAGATCGTCGGGATCACCCGCCATCGACCGGAAGGTGTCCCGCAACGGACCCTCAGCATTTTTCAGATAACCCACGGACGACCACGGCTTCGCTGAATCCAGGGTGTCGAGTTTCCAGACACCTTCGTACATCAGCTGCCAGCCGATGGCGAGACGCAGCACCACCAACAGGACTACGGCAATGATTGAGTTTCGGGTCATGTGATTCACTTACGTTGACTCATCAGGAGAGGGCCACCAGGGCCTCGTCCCAATACAGCTGTTCCCGCGGAATGCCGATCACAACCGGCTCAACACGAGCACCCTTTTCAGGGAACGGCACCAATATTGCGCCGATCCCCTTAAGATTATCACAACACTCGATGGCGTTTTCGACCCCCAGTACAAAAAACGCTGTGGAAACAGCGTCAGCGACGGCGGCAGAATCAGCAATCACGGTGACCGATACCATTCCTTCGACCGGCCAGCCACTTCTGGGGTCGAGAATATGGCCGAATCGACGGCCTCCACAGCGGAAGAATTGAATATTCGAACCACTGGTTGACATCGCCTGATTTCTGAGAATGACAGTGCCCAGTCGACGTTTTGTCAGCAGCGGATTGCCGATCCCCACGGGCCAGCCGGGCAGGCTGTTGTGTTCGCCGTGAGCCAGTACACTGCTTCGCCCACCGTAAATGAGGAAATCGCGGGCCCCGTTTTCGGACTCCTCGATCCGGTGCGCCGCCTGATCGAGGGCGTACCCTTTGCCGATCGCCCCTGGATCGAGACTCAGTCCGCTGCCTCGAAAACTCACGGTGTGATCGTCTGCGGACAAATCCAGCTGATGCATTCCGGACGCTGCCACCGCATCTCTGATTTCGTTTTCTGTCGGGATTCTCTGTTCAGCCCGGCACCGGCGCCACAACTGAATCTGCGCCCCGGAGGCCATGTCGAATGCGCCGTGCGTCGCACGATGGAGCTCGGCTGCCTGCTGCAGCACGTCAAACAATTCGTGGGACACCCGTTCGACCGAAGAGCCGGCTGAAGCGTTCAGTCGGGTCAGTTCACTGCTGGACTGATAGACGCTCAGCCATGCTTCTATCTCCGGAACGACTTCCAGACCGTCGCCGCAGCTCAGGAGCTGTGCGGTTTGATCGAGGTTGACCGCGGCGCCAAATTCGCAGGCCATCGCGTGGATGCTGAGTCGCAACGTTGCGCCGGCAGAAGGCTGGCCGGGTTGTTCGACGGATCCACCGAACAACAGGTCCCGCCTGTTTTTCTCCGATCCGGTCATCAAACGTCCCGTCACACGTGCAGCTTCAGGTCCTGTCCCCATTCCTGAATTGTGCGAACCTGCGGATCCGGCTGATCACGAAGTGCTTCCAGGGCATCGACCACCGCGACGCAGCCTGGCAGCGTCGTGACACAGGGAACCCGATGAGTGACCGAAGCGGCGCGAATCCGTCCTTCGTCGGTTCGGGCCCCTTTGCCACTCGGCGTATTGAAGATGAACTGGATCTCGCCATTGGCCATCAGGTCCAGCAGGTTTGGTCGACCTTCCTGCAGCTTGCGAACGACATCGACTTCAATTCCGGCTTCCCGGAAAACACGGGCTGTCCCCGACGTGGCGACGATATCGAAGCCGAGTTCTTTCAAACGATGGGCCGGACCGATCATCTTTTCCTTGTGACTGGCAGCCATACTGATGAAGACCGTTCCTTCTGTCGGCAACTGAGCGCCCGCGGCAATCTGCGATTTGGCAAACGCCATCGGGAACGTCTCGTGAATGCCCATCACTTCACCGGTCGAACGCATCTCCGGTCCAAGCACGATGTCGACTCCGAGGAAGCGGTTGAAGGGAAAAACGCTTTCCTTCACAGACGTATACTCGGGAACAATCTCGTGTGTTTGCCCCTGTTCTTCGAGCGTCACCCCGGCCATCACCTTGGCGGCGATCCGGGCCAAAGACCGGCCAGTCGCCTTGGACACAAATGGAGACGAACGACTGGCACGAGGATTCACTTCAAGCAGATACACAATGAACTCATCACCAGCGGCCTTGACCGCGAACTGGATGTTCATCAGTCCGCGCACATTGAGTTCTGCCGCCAGTGCTCGCGTGGCAACACGAATTTCCTGCAGCACGGATTCGGGAAGCGAATGAGGCGGCATAGCACAGGCCGAATCGCCTGAGTGGACGCCTGCCTCTTCGATGTGCTCCATGATGCCGCCGACGACGGTGTGTTTACCATCTGAAATGGCATCCACATCAACCTCGATGGCATCTTCCAGAAACTTGTCGATCAACACCGGCTTATTGGGTGAGATATCGACGGCTTCGGTCATGTAGCGAACCAGTGATTCCTGGTCATAGCAGATTTCCATGGCTCGCCCGCCCAACACGTAACTGGGACGGACCAGGACCGGATATCCAATGCGGTCGGCAGCCGCCCGAGCACCCTCGGTATTGACGGCGATCCCATTCGGAGGCTGGCACAGATCCAGTTTCTCCAGGATGGCCTGAAACCGTTCGCGGTCTTCGGCGGCATCGATCATGTCCGGGCTGGTGCCAATAATGTTCACGCCGGCCGCTTCGAGACCTCGAGCCAGGTTGAGCGGCGTCTGTCCGCCAAACTGCACGATGACACCATCGGGCTCCATGCGGTCGCAGATGTTGAGAACATCTTCGGTGGTGAGCGGCTCGAAAAACAGGTAGTCCGAAGTGTCATAATCTGTCGAAACCGTTTCCGGGTTCGAGTTGACCATAATGCTTTCGATCCCGAGTTCCTTCAGAGCAAATGCTGCCTGACAGCAACAATAGTCGAACTCAATTCCCTGGCCGATGCGGTTGGGCCCGCCTCCCAGAATCATGATCCTCTGTTTGCCAGGTGCCTTGGCAGGAGTCTCATCTTCCTGTTCGTAGGTGGAATAATAGTACGGCGTGTGAGCCTCAAACTCGGCCGCGCACGTATCCACCTGTTTAAAAGTC
>JBDOMX010000419.1:2333-5670 GCA_039831615.1 Planctomycetaceae bacterium | reverse complement strand
GACCCTTGAAGCCACTGGCAAATTCGCCAGTACCTTCGCGAGTCCTATACGGTGGGTCCATTTTACACGCCGATCTGGCCCCCGAAGTGGGTCCGTTTTGCACGCCGATCTCCACTTGTTTGCCAAAAGCTGCTGGAGATCATGGACTTGCAGGGAGATATCGACACCCTGTTGCGGGACAGTAATCCTTCGCCTTTTGGTCCGGCCAAGTGGAAGGATGCTCGTCCTGAGGAGCTTCAGCGACTGGTGATGATGAGGCCACAGCATTGTTCAGGTTCGTTTATCTCGACCGACCGGCTTGAATGAGCACTGTCACAATGACCTGCTACCGAGAATGTCAGTCAGCATCATGCTCACCACGGCAGCTTCTTCGACATGGCCCGTGCCTTGCTACTCAAGATTCCCGAATGGCTCAGCGTATTCGACTTTCCCTTCAATTCCTGCCAATGCGCCGGGAACAAGCTCCAGCGCCATCCATGCTTCGCCGCCACCGAATGGTGAATCCAAAGATCGAGCGAGTTCAGAAGAAAAACCGAATCGTGGGTAGAACTCTGAGTGACCGAGAACAACAACGATGTGGTGGCCCAGTTCTCGACACGCTTTCACTCCTGACTCAACCAGCTTGCTACCGATGCCTTGCCGTTGGTGACCTGGCAGAACTGCCATAGGTGCCAGTGAGACGGCTCCCACCATTCCTACTTTTGTACTGATCGTCAGATGACTGAACAGAATGTGGCCGACGATCTCACCGTCATTGTCGGCCACAAGCGAGACTTCAGAAAAACCGCCGTCACGCAAAGCATCGACAAGATCGGCTTCTGTTTCGCTCTCAAATGCCGCCCGATTTAGGTTCCAGATCGCATTCTTGTCTTCTTCCGTTGCAGCTCTTATCGCAATGCTCTCACTCAAGTTGGTTCCCCTGATGTGAGTCGCCCAAATGCCTCCTGCGGTTTTCCATAACCACCGTCTCCATCGGCTGCGATAGCAGACAGCAGAATGTCATTCAGGTAGGTGCCGAGAGAATGAGGTGCAATGTCTTCCGGCTCCAGCATATCTGTTGCCGTCATCACCAGTTCATTCATGGAGCCGATCACAGAACGGTTCAATGACTTCGCAAAAGTCACTGATCCCGTTGATGGAATGATGTGCTTCTCATAAACGCTCTCCTTTCCGTCGTCTTCCATGAACTCACGGATCAGACTCAGTGATCTTTGAATGAAGGTGTTGTCGTTGTTGATTCCTTTGGCATACATCACGCAGGAATACATCGATTTCGTGTTGCACAGAATGATGTATTGCGTGCGTCCGACATTGAAGATGTTGGAAGACCAGTCGGCGTACTGATTTTGATCAAGGGACATTTCACTGAGCTTGCTGACTTTGATCTTCTTTGCAAGCTTCTGTGATAGGCGGATGATCATTGACGTATTCGCACCAATCGCTTCCAGGCTCAGCTGCGGCCATCATGGAAAACCGACAGTTCGTCCACCATGCTTTTGCCTTCCTCGTAGGCCGACTCCAATTGCCCTGCCAAGTCCAGAGTCTTCGACCGATTTATTTCGGCAGTAACATCTCCAAGCAACTGCTCAATCCGCTCCGACACCAACTCCAGCTTGTCGTCGCTCAGTTTCGCATTACGCAGCAACTCCATCACCTTTTTGTGAAAGCCAAATAACTCCCCGAAGAGATTTCCCTCGATGGTAGAAAGAGTCGGTTCAGCAGGTCGCTTGTCACTCTGTTCTGGCATCTTCGTCCTCTCGTAAGCGGCGGTTCTTCAGCCGTCATCTTCCAACAGCCATTCTCTGGCTCTCTCAACCAGCAATAAATCAGCAGCACTGCTTTGAAGCTCAGCTTGGCGCTCAATCTCCGCTTCCTCAGCATCATCGTAGTCATCAGGATCGAATGGCTCCGTCTGTCGAGTCCTCTCCAGATACTCGGCCAGTTGCCAGCGCTCGAAGATCGATTTGATCTCGGCAACGAACGCCGGGATTTCTGCTCGGAACTCCGCATTGCCTTCGGCAGCTTCAAGGAAGTTGATGAACTTCTCACCGATGAGGTAGTCCAGAGATTGCGGTATCCCGAATTCGTCTGCAATGCCACGAGTGGCATCGCATTGCTCAATCCAGATCTTGTGCGGTTTTGTCATCATCCTGTGATTCTCGCTTCAACTTCAATTCATCGCCGCAACAAGTGATTGGCGAGCTTGCTGAATCATCGCCGTCAGTTCGGCAATGATCTCTGGCGTGGAATCTGATTCTTCGCCCAATAGACGGTGGCAGGAATCAAGAACTCTCTGGGCCTGACCGTTTCTCATCAGATCACTGGCAAGTTCCTGAAAGTCGTCTTCTGCCGTTTCGTTCTGACCGCAAGTCCATTGGCGTCCCAGTCGAATGAGTTCATCTTCCTCGGGTTCCGGCAACGGCTCCATGTCGTCTGAGAAAGCTTCCACTTTGACGCCCAGCTTCTTGGTCAGGAATCCGGCAATATGGTGCATGTAGCTCTGTGACCGAGGACCCGGTCCCCGCATCTTTTCCAACGAACCGAGAATCGTTCGCAGAACGCCGATGCGTTGGTCTTTGGATGGTCGCCATTCGGTTGCAAAGTGGCTGGCCCAACTGCGGCGAATGTTTCCAATGACAAGCTCCTCTTCCTGACCTACTTCATAGTCAATTTCGGCTGCGTCGGAAAGCGGCGGTAGAGTTCCTGTTCGCATCTTCCTGGTCAGCGTTTCGAGTGCGGTCCTGACGGTCTGGTCGAGCAGCTTTCGATCCGTCATCACGTAGGTTTCGTAAATGCCGATCTCCGCATTCATCCAGGTCGGGAACAATTCGTCGGTCTTGAACTTGTTTCCCACATACGCCAGCGAATCGTTCTTCTGAGACTGGCGACGAGTTTTTGCCAGCTTGTCCCTGCGTTTCTGATCACGGCTTCGGCGATCCTTTGCCATCGGTTGACTCCTTCAACTGTCGAATTGACCTTGGCTGCTTTGTCGATCAGAGAATTGATCGAGCCGGTGCTCCAGTGTTAATCAATTCAAGCCAATCTGTACAGGGTGAGTCGGCCAATCTCAATCCATGTTCTCGTCACAATAATTCAGAGCTGTTGATGTCTGCTCGTCATCGATCATATCAAGGACGTAGTGGGCCGTTACGTAACACACGGCAAACGCCAGCAGCGGCCTTGATTCCAGTCCGTGATCGATCCCATCAGGGTCGGAGTTGGCAACGTAGTTCGCCAGCGCCCCTTCCGTCACTTTCTTTCGCAAGTCTTCATCCCGGTGATCCAAACCTCGGAAGTTGAGGCAGACCATCGGTGCCAGATGGAACAGGTTGGCATC
>JBDOMX010000419.1:0-2323 GCA_039831615.1 Planctomycetaceae bacterium | reverse complement strand
TGCTGGCCTGTCAGCAATCCGAACGGTGTGGTCTCTCTGGCGTCGGCAATAGCCAGTTTTATTTCTTTGAGCCATTCGTCGGGCGTTGTTGGAGGTGGGATTTCCATGGCTGGAGAATTCTGGGCTTCGTTCGTCGCTCACTGCATCATGGTTTTAAGTGCAGAGGACACTCTACTGCCCCAGGGGAAATCTGAAAACGCCCGAAACATTAAATCAGCAGAGTAACTCAAATGAACGAACTCATCACATCGGAGCTTGTCGAAGCCATGACACAGTGTCATCGCAAAGCATTCTACATCGTCCATGGCACGCCGATTCCGGATACACACGAGTATGAGACGATCATCGCAGAACGTACGTTTGAAACTCGCTCAACATTTGCCGACATGGTCGAACGCCGACAACGGAAATCCACAGAACAGCAATCCTTAGAACTCTGTGTCAACGGCGTTTTGGAGTCAGGCGACTTGCGAGCGGACTGTGATGCTGTTTGCCAATCGCAGAAACGGCGGGCAAAAGGACATCATCGAGCATTCGAGCCTCATATCGGTGTCGTAACACATTCTGTCACGAAAGAACAGCGTTTACGGCTGGCTTTCGCCGGGCTTGTCATTGGCGAAACACGACGATACCGACCCTCCACAGGGTGGATCATTCCGATGTCGTCCAAACCAATCCGTGTCAGCCTCAATGTCTTATACCCCATCCTCCGCAAGGCTGTCGCTGACCTCCGTGATCTGATTGTAGAATCGAGTTGTGACGCACCACCGTTGATGCTCAACAGTCATTGCCCGTTGTGCCCATTTCGCAAACATTGTCGGGCTGAGGCCGAGAAGACAGATATTCTGCACCTCATTCAAGGTGAGGCGACGGTAACGCTCGGCGACGATGCAGTCGAGGCGCAGGCAGGGACTTGGATTCACATGCCTGCCAATCTGCAGCACAGCGTCCAGACGAAGACCCCGGTCGTGATGTTGTTGCTGCTATTGAAGAAGTGAGCCCTATGATGGCCGCCGCCGTGTGATCGACGACCATTCATGAAACAGGGCAATACATCTGGAGACTCTGCCAGAGATTCAGCTTCAGACTACAACTGGCCGTCTTCCAAACCATATCCCTCGTGCTGAAAATCCTGTCCGTTGGTGGTTTCGATCAACAGCTCCAGATCCTGCCGACAATCAGACGCAAACGACAGGTAGGCCAGTGAGTGTTCGAAGTAGACAGCGATTTTACGACTGGCCACATCGAAACTGCCCGTGACAAAATCCTCGAACTCCTGGAGTACCAGTTCGACATGGCTCTCCTTCATTCGCATGCAGTCACGAATCAACGTCAACAATGGTCTGAACGGAAAGTTGAAATCGAAACAAGCTTCAAAGCTCTGGCTCACACGGAATCGACACTCGTCTGGCCAGTCTGTTTCAATTCCCTTACCTGGCCCGTTTTCTTCAATTTCCTCGAAGGCCAGATGGATTTCGTACATCGTTTTGTCTCTGGTTCCGCATCGACTCCGTTACCATCAACAACCGTGTGACGATTTACCCATCCCGCTTCCAGAAGTGCAGAATCGTCGCCCTGCCATCCTTTGTCGTGTATTCGGTTGGCCTGTCCTTGCCCGGAGCCGCAAAGCAGACGGTGAACACATCATCTTCGACCTTGAAGATTCCCAACATCGTGTTCCCTGCAAACGGCCCTTCTGTGTCGGCAGCATCAATCGTCATCGGAGTTTGGTCCGTGCTGAGTTTGTGCGTGCCTTTCAGGAAAACATCACCGACTTTTACATCGTGGGTATCACCGACAATCTGCAGTTTTGATTGCTGGATGTCGGATTCAGCAATTGTCTGACCGTCCTGTTCGCCACTTACAAGATGCCACGTGCCTTCGATCATGTCGTTTCTCCCTTGAATTCAAGTAACTGGTGTGATTCGACAGTAAGACTGACCATCATTCTTCCGATGTCTGACAGCCTGAACAATGATTCTATTCGTTCTGGTGGTTCGGCGGGCCACAGCTCCCTTTGGGGGCTTGATGTCGACGAAGGAAGCTCCAAGGCGGGCATTGCAGGCGAGCGTTGGGAGGTGACTGCAAGGACGGTCAATCAAATCAAGCAGGAAAAAGAGAGCGAGAAATCAGAGGAGCAGAAAGACAAAATCAACCCCGTGGTCAGCCGAGTGGTCGATTATCTGGAGAAAAACCCCGGTGGAGACACGAAAACCGGGATCCGGGAAGCGTTAAAACTAAATAACTCTTACACCACAAACGCGTAAGCGGGCAACAGGACGGTTGTTGACCGTGGGTTTAACCTGGAGGGAATTTCGTCTCA
>JBDOMX010000685.1:8977-24868 GCA_039831615.1 Planctomycetaceae bacterium | reverse complement strand
CCATCACCAGACCACCAATCGAGGTACGGAAACTGAAATCTCAGCCAGCCGGTTTTGGGGACATTCACGTGACCTGTTATCCGGCGCATCCGTTCAGGGCCGGTCGCAACTCTTTCACCAGTCGTTCCCTGATCAGTTTTTGGTCGGCTTGTCCAGGCACTGACATCGCGTGAATGTGAGTTGCACCCCGACTTGCGGCTTCAAGCCAAAGTGGATGGTTCTGTAGCCTCAACCTCAGGTTTTCCGCCCGACCCACATAGAAGGGGTGCCATTCGCCCTTAGAGTTGCCACGTGCAAAAATGTAAACGCCACCAGTTTCAGCCCAATTGGTTTCTGGTGGAAAGACCGCGAAGCTGTGATCACACCATGTCGCTTCCGGAAATAGCATTCCGCGATTCTCCAACACCGTCCACTGTTTCAGCCTGGGACGATTCGAATGTGCTGATCGTAGTCGTTGAGAACAGTGAGACTCAACGGACCTGAACGACGTGTTTAACTCACCGGAGATTGCCCCCGGAGAAATGAAGTTCATTCGTGCGGGAGACCGATCCGCAGCAGGGATCACGTGCACTTCGTGAGGCGGCTGCAACAATAATTCCGGATGTCGACAGTGGCTGGGACTGTACATCAATCGTTCGCTGTCCCAACCGCCCATCCACAGTCAGCGGCCACGCTGTTGCCCCCCTCGTCTGCCCCGGCCACCGTTTCCTTGTCCGTTTGCTCTCCTCGCGCCGCCGTTTTGCGTGTTATTAACACCGCCCTGTCGGGCGCCCGTTGCTCGTTCCTGAAAGCGCCGGACCGCGTCGGCAGCTTGTCTGTCTTCCGCTGTTCTTTGTCCTTGCGGGTTGCTGTTCCTCGCATCAGAGTTGCCACCGTTGCCGGTGGTGCGACTGACCGACACGGAGGTTGAGACTCGGGGGAATAGTCCCGTGAGTGATCTTTGCACCAACGCCGGGTCGACGCTTCGTAACTGAACCACTCGAATTGTTCGGTTGGCTGCCATTGCATTTTTGTCCAGCGTTTCCACGAGTTCCCTGACATCGTTGAATATGCTCTGGCTGGAGGACACAATCAGACTGCTCGTCTGACGGTCAACACCCAGTGTCATGCGAACCGCTGGCTGGCTGCTGTTATTCCCGTCGCCGCTCTCACCTAACATGGCGGAGAACGAATTTTGCCGACGCTGGCGCTGCTGCCCTCGATCAGCGTTTGGATCTTCCATCAACGGCTTATAGACATCGCGGAGAATCATGGCCACGTTGTCAATGTTCGCGTACTCCACAGTAAGCGTGCGCTGTCGCATGTCTCGAAATGATTCCGGAATGTCATTCGCATCGAGGACGTTGAGCATGGCCCAGACATCCTGCAGGACGTCATCCGGTCCCGCGATCAACAGAGAATTCGAACGAACGTCGGGGATGATTCGCAGCGTCTGCGGACTCGCGCCGAGTCCGCCCAGTCCCGTCGCGTCGGCCAGACTGCTTCCGATGCCCGAAACACTATTTGCTAATGCTCCCATGAAGCTGCCGCCATTTGCTGCAGAAGGAGACGATGCAATGGACGTTCCGGGAAAGATCTGTGACAGCATTTCGGTGGCTTCAATGGCGTCCGCCGCCTGCAGATAGAAGATCGTCCAGCGTGTTCGATATGGCAGGGTCTGCTGCAGGGCGTCGAGCAGCTCTTCAAGCCGGTCCAATGCCACCCCGTCATCGGATGCAAGCAACAGATCATCACCAAGCACCGTGATCAGCACATCGTCGAGCGTGACGTCCGCATCATCTGCGTTTTCGTCCCGGATCCCGACGGACAGGTATTCACGGTCGGCAACAGCACAGGTCCCGGAAGAGTTGCTCTGCGGTTTCTCACCGGTTTCCTTTCGCTGCAAGTTGGTTTCCGAACGGTCGACTGCGCCGTTAGAAGTCCGTCGTTCCTGAATCGGTCCGGATCGTGACGGAATGATGGCACGAATCGGATTCCGCTCGGAGTTGTTCCAGGTATCCTGAAGGATCCTCAGAAACTCGTCCGGATTGCGTCCCTGCAGCGAATATCGGCGCCTCGATCCGCCCTGGCGGGGCGGGCGGACACCGGATCCATCTTCGCCAAGTTGAAGCAACACTGCCTTAATCTGAGAGACCTGATCCGGATCACCTCGCACAATCAGTCGACGACCGTACACGTCTGTTTCCAGTGTCGGAGCGTTTGTGCCTTCGCTGAGGAACAGGGATCTGAGGGTAGCGGCGGCCACCAGCGGATCCATCTGAACAAGTGGAATCACGGCAACAGATTGTCGCCCACCCGCTCCGTCCAGTTGGCGGATCAGCTGCGACACCTCTTCGTGTTCACGCTCGGTGGCCATGATGTGAATCTTGCCGTTACGGCTGTCTTCATTCACGACAACGCCCGGCATGATAGAATCAGGGGTTTGGTGACTTCGGCTGCATCGGCCGAACTGACGTCATAGACCATGAGGTATTTGCCTCGCCGGCCTGTACGCTGCAGCGCTTTGCCATCAGGCGCCTCGGAGACATCGATTGCCTTGAGAACGGTTTCGACGAGCAGGTGTTGCACGGGTGTGCCGGTCACCAGCAGGCTGTTTGTTCGAACATCAGAAGCGACCTGCAGAGCTTCAGTTGGTGTGGGGACTGCCGGTGTGGATATGCGACCGTCTCGGGAACGACTGTTACGAGAACTCCGACGTTCGGTGGCTGAACTCACGTTGATCGCTGCCTGTCGCATGCCAAACTGAGTCAACAGTAATGGCTGGGCATCTTCAACATCGATGTTCCGGAGGTGATACGGCGTGAAGACCAGTTCGTCCGGACGTGTCGCTGCTTCCAGCAGCCCCATGATTCGTCGAAGGTTGGCACCAATGTCGGTGACCATCATCACCTGTGACTGTGTCAGAGCAATCATGCTGCCCCAGGGACCAAGCAGAGATTCGACTTCCTGAGCTGTACGGCTGGTGTCCAACCCCTTTACTGGAACACGTACAGTGACCAACTGGTGGTCGCCGACCGTCTTTTCGTCACCGCTTTTTCTGAGTTCGTCCAGACTGACTTCCGGAACCAGACTTTAGATCCAGCTGTTCGTCAAGGTTCACAACGATCAGGAAGCCGTCTTTCCGGACAAGACTGAAGCCTTTACGGATGAGATAACCATTGATGATGTCCAGAGCCTGCCAGGCAGAGTATTGATGATGGTCCAGGTGCGACAAACTGCCTGGTGGAACTCGTTGCATATCCAGAGTGAGACCGGCTCCGTCCGCAAACATCTGCAGCACCCGCTCCCAGGGAGCATGGCGGAAGCTGAACGAGAACGCCTGAATCTCCTCCCATGGTTCAGTGAAACCTGCACCGAAATCTGCCACGGTTTCGCCGGTTGGCAGCGACGGCGTGTCCGAAATACTGGCGGCGGGCCCGCTCGCAGCCGGTGGACCGGAATCCCCAGTATCGACTGTCGCGCCTGCATCCTGGCCACTGGCCGAAAACTGCTTCCAGACACTCAATTGCTCCTGTGACAGAACTGCCAACAACCTGGCGTCCGACACCCGCTGCGCGGCATCGCGGTCATCGGCGGACGAACCCTCCTCCGATTCCGTCTTGCGACGATCCTCAAGCAACTCGTTGATTCGCGTGCGTTGTGCGTCTGCAAGTTCCAGGTCAGCCGCAATTCGGTCGTCCGCGAGAGCGTTAAGACCGATGTCTTCGATATACACGCGCCGCAGCTGCTGCTGTTGATCAGGATTGAGCAGTTCCCTCGCCTGCTGTTGAAACCTGGCACCTCCGGACTTCACGGCTTCCTGAATCTTCGCTCGAATGACAGTGCGTTCTTCTTCTGTTTTGGTCGCCCGCATTTCCTCCTTAAATTCTTCGAAAACAGCTCGCGTGGTCGTTGTCCTGCGACGGAGTTCATCGATCGTCGCGATCACCTCCGTTGACACGCCGTTTTCCTGCAATACATCCTCACGACGCAGCAAATCCAGCTCAGAGCCTCCGCGACCACTCTCCTGTGCTCGCAATGGGACGGCCAGCGTGACAACAATCGCCAGACCGGCCAGCAACTTGGCACAATGGACGGGGTGCAGGTTCATTTTAAGTCTTTGAACAGCAGGACAGCTTTGAAGGAAAACATCCGAAGAACCGACATGTCACGGTCGAACCGGCCAGGAATACTTGTTGGATGAACTGCGGCCGACGTTGACTGGATTCTCCGGACAGCGAGTGACGCGACTGGTGAAACCGGAAGACGCCATTAAGGCTTTATGCGTTCCCTGCATTTGAAAAGCTCATTCATATTTGCGTCATCACCACCGGTGGAGCCGGTGGTGATGACTGCTGGTCCATGAAGAGGTTCGTGGTCTTGAATGTTATGGAAGTGGAACAGTCTTCAGGTGGACATGATCATCGCCGTCGTGCTGCACGATGGCGATGGCCACTTCATCGTTGAGTTTGTCCATCTGCACAACACCCTGGAGTGATTCAACCGTCTCAAAAGTCTGTCCTGCCGTCGCCCCGCTGCGAACCGGTTCACTGAGCCCGGCATTTTCGTTGAGGCCCGATGTCGTAATCTTCATCACGCCACGCGCACTGTTGCTAAGCAGCAGGTAGTTTGCTCCGTCTCTGGTGTAAGTGATCATGTCCAACGGTCGGTTGCGGTTGCCCAGTTCGGCCACGGTCGTCGCCTGAATTCGGTCACCGGCTTCTTTGAGTTCATTCAGCGGAATTTTCACCAGCGGTGTGCAGACATAGGCTGCCAGCAGATTGGGTTCGCCGTCGATCATGAGGGTCACGAAAGTTCGGGCGGCTGAGTAATCTTCAGCCCGGCCATGTGCCGCGTGATAGATGGCAATGCCCGTTCCTTTGTCGATCGAGGAAAACGGAAAGCTGAATTCGCGCACACTTGAGGGAGCGTCACCGGCTCGCAGCCCGGAAACAAGAATTCTGTCCTCATAAAATGCGATGTCGGTGATGGCATCGTCGCGGGGATTGCTGCTGCGCCGTCCCCGTTGAATCACCTTGTCTTCAGGAGCGTCCGGCAGGCTGACTTTGGCGAAGGCAACCTCCTTAAGCGAGAGTCGAGTGATTTTTCCGGCCCCGTCAATCTGACAAATGGCAGGAGCACCTCCTGCAGTCACTGACACAAAGACAGTGCCCGTTCGAGGATTCACAGCCAAATCGTTAATCGTCGCCTCCGCGCCGCAGACATCGCTGATCGCCTCCCCGAAATCATTGATATCGGCCCCGGAAGAGTTGCCTTTGGTATTGCCGGTCGCGATCGCAAAGACTGCAGCCGATTTAGTGTCACCGACGAACAGCATGTCATCCGGTCCGAATGCCAAAGCTCCGGCAGACTGCAGGTCGGGTGTTCCCCTTTGCAGCCCCCACGGCTCTGCCGCGAGCACTGCACAGGACGTCCATAGAGCTGTCAACAGCAGACACACGATGGTTTTCATAGTTCCGTCTCCCCTGATTGTGTGATTTGAGGTCGTTAAAAGGCATTTGGTCTGAGGGCTTGCCGGATCTGCGCAGTCGCCGTCATCGGCAAAAACTGGAAACTCATTCTCGCTGCAACAAGACCTTGATCTCCCGGTCGTGGTCACTGCCAGCGACTGAACAGTCGCACCACACCAACCCACGACCCGTTCCGTTCTTTCGAGACGCTAATTGTTTGCGGCAACGCAATAGATTGTTCTGGTTGATCGAAGAAACAGTTCGCCATTGCTGATGGCCGGCGTGGAATTGTATTGCCCGCCATCCCCCAGCCTGTTGCTGGCGATCTGCTGCATGTCGTCTCCCAGTTCCACCACAAAAACATCTCCGGATCGGGACGCGTAGTACAGGTTACTGCCCGCGACGACCGGGGACGAATAGTCCTGTCCGCCCCGTCCGCCGCCGGAACCGCGACCGCCACGTGATCGACCACCGCCTGCGTTGTCCCCGTTCCGAGGTGGTGGAACGCTGGCGGCCCCCGACGCCTTGAGTCGCGTCTGCTCAATCCGTCTGCCGGTATCAAGGTCAACGCTGGTGGCCACACTTTGATTGACCATGTACAGCTTTTCACCATGAACCACCGGCGTCGATATCGAAGTCACGTCGGTTCCCTGCCAGACCTTGTGAGTTTCCTGGACGTCGCCCTTCCCGCCGGCACGCACGGCAATGGACGTTTTCGCACCGCGTCCACCAGCCATGGCGATGACGATGTCACCGTGGGCAACGACACTCGCTCTCGCATCCTCTGATCCAGGTATTTCGCAATACCATCGCAGTTTGCCATTGCCCGGGTTGAGTCCCCACACCTCGCCTGGAACGGACAGCACAAGATCTGTGCGATCATTCGCTTCGACCAAAATCGGAGTGCTCCAGTTGCTGGTGTAGCCCGGGACTTCCTGCTTCCAGACGACGTCACCGGTTTTCCCGTTCAGGGCCACCAGGGCGTCCCCTTCGATGAATGCCGGAACGATGACCATGCCATCATGGACAATGGGACTGGAGGCAGATCCCCAGCCTTTCTGTTCCCGATTCGATCCGACGCTCTTTTGCCACAGTCTTGTCCCATCACGCAAATCGTAGGCCAGGACACCCGTTTTTCCGTAGAACACATACACTCGATCGCCGTCGGTCGCGGGCGTGTGCGATGCATAACCGTTCTCAGCAAACATCCCGTCGTACGAATCTTCCGGCAGAACCGCATCCTCAACTTTGTTCCAGAGCACATCACCCGTATTGCGGTCCAGACACACGACGTTGCGCTTGAGATCCTCCAGTGAACCCTGATCATTGCCAATTGCATAGCCGGTCCAGCAAGTGACGACAACACGATCACCAATGATGATCGGACTGGACAGCCCCGGGCCCGGCAAGTCCTTCTTCCACTTCACATTCTGAGATTCGCTCCACGTGGTCGGAACAGTGTCCGGACTCACACCTGAACCGTTGGGTCCACGAAAGCGTGTCCAGTCTGCACCGGCTGCAGGTGCCAGACAGGAGAAGCCGGCAACCAGAATCAATACACTGCGAACGAACATGAGAAGACTCCGTCGTGGTAACCTGGGTTTGAGAAGAGCTCGGTCGAGGCCGAACATTGCGTGGTTTGTGAACGTTTCCGGCTGCCGATCGTTTCTGCGGCGATGGCGGCCGGTTTTTGTCTTTCGTCGTCGATCCACGCGCCGGGCCTG
Source organism: Planctomycetaceae bacterium (assembly GCA_039831615.1). GTDB lineage: Bacteria > Planctomycetota > Planctomycetia > Planctomycetales > Planctomycetaceae > S139-18. The sequence goes on along the minus strand of JBDOMX010000685.1, from coordinate 17,694 downwards.
GATGTCGGCAACGTTACTGACGACTTCTTCGGCCGGGGCGACCACGTCCGCCAGGTGCGTTCAACGGCACCTCACTGCTGTCAGCGATATTCACCCAGACATGAACATGAGGCGAGCCTCGGAAATGCCAGACGAACGAGGGTCCTTCGAGTCGCCAGTTGTCCCACACTCTGTCGTCACCAATATCGTTGTCGGTGTAGAAGGCGAGGCAACAGGCATCGAGACCTCCCTGAGCCTTGAGGCAGGACCGCACTTCGTCCTGGTCAGTCTGACGATATGGCTCGATCAGTTTTGTGAGGACTCGTTCCACTTCCTTTTTTTGATCGGAGCTGAGTTCCGGGATCGGGATTCCGTCGAATCTGCCGTGTCTGCCTCGAAAAGCAGCCTGCCCCTCGCGGGGTGTCCGCGGAGTTGCCGCCAGCTTTCGTTGCTTGCCATCCAGCATGTCGTAGACACGATTGGCGGCAAGAGCCTGGTCCCAGAAGACGTTTCCCTTGTGATCCGGTCCTTCGTTGAATCCGGCAGCCGCATGGCCATAGAAAATCGGACCGCCGAACGCCATATGGTCCGTTGAATTGCCGTCACAGCGCATCGTCATGTGACGACCGGTCATCACGAACTCGAACTGCTCCGCACCCGGATTCCCAAAGATCGCCAACGACTGTTCTTCGCCGAATCCACCGGCATCGTCGTCCAGCTGCTGATCAATTCTTGCGTGCCATTCCGGCTGGATGATGCCCTCAAAGATATCACGGATCATCCTGCGCTGATCGTCCGTATAGAAATCACTGTTGACGATCGCGTCAGTGATATTCCAGTTGTTGGCCACGTGGGTACGCAGCAGGCCACGCTCCCGGTCCTCGTGGTCCCAGCTAAAACATACGGCTTCCTTTTGACCGGGTGTCAAGGACTCGTACAGGTGCCTGACGATGGTTTCAGATGTTGCCGTCGGGGCTGTTCCCCCTTCAGATGCCAGTGTCGGAAACGCACCGGCCACGGTGAATGCTGCGGCCCCTTCACCCGCCTTCCGAAGAAAGTCGCGACGATTCACTGAATCGCCATGTCGTGTGCTGAATTCATATTTCATGGTCGTTCCGATCCCTTTCCGGTATGAACTGTGTTCGGTGCACATTCGGCCCTCACGGAGATCCGAAAACGTGAGCAGCCATAAGGTGACATGCGTTTGGTAACGTGCAGGCCGTCCCGCCATCCACAGCGGATTTCACGCGTTTTCCATAAAATCACCACGTATGCGAGAATCGGCCGAATCTCCTGTGGATGCTTTCGGGTTCGACACGTTTGTTTTAATGCGAGTCTCCCCATGCAGAATGACCTGGAGAATTCCATGCAGCATCGTCTGCAGAAGGGGGACCACACGGCGCTGACAGAAGCATTTACCCTGCATCGCGAACGGCTTTGGCGAATGATCAACTTTCGGATGGATTGACGTTTGGCTGCACGCGTCGATCCTGACGACATCCTGCAGGAGGCGTATCTCGATGCCGAACGGAGACTGCACCGTTTTCGAGCCGACAATGGGCATTCCGTATTCATCTGGCTGCGTTTGATCTGTAGCCAGACACTGATCAATGTCTTTCGGCGGCACCTCGACACAAGCATGCGAGATGCCGGCCGTGAAGTCTCCCTGCAACAACGAACGGCCGGCCAGTCGACGTCGATCTCGATCGCTCGACAGTTTGCCGCGAGTGGAGCCTCACCCAGTCAGGCGGCTGTCAGGGGCGAAGCCTCGGCTCAGCTGATTTCGGCGCTGGAGTCGATGGATCCGGTCGACCGGGAAATCATCGCACTGCGACACTTCGAAGATCTCAGTAATGCTGAAGTGGCTGTTGTTCTGGAAATCAAGCCGACGGCGGCCAGCAATCGGTACGTTCGAGCCATCGCACGGCTAAGAACTGTCCTGCGTCCATTCCCGCAGGACCCCAATGCGGCAGGAGAGCCCGGCGATGAGTGAGACGGCAACTGGATTCAACCCAGTGGACATTCTGGCGGTCGAGTTCGTCGACGGCCTTCGCAACGGGCGTTGCCCGGATATCGACGCCTATGCAGAACGACATCCCGATATCGCGGATCAGATTCGCAACCTGTTTCCCACGATTGAATCACTTGAACGCGCCCGAGCCGCGAACGATTCAGCTCCTGCCGACGAGCGGGCCAGCCTTGGCCCCGTGCGGCTCGAACGCCTTGGTGATCTGCGAATCATTCGCGAAATTGGCCGCGGCGGGATGGGGATTGTTTACGAAGCTGAACAGGAGTCATTGCAGCGTCGCGTTGCCGTGAAAGTGCTGCCAAAACAGGCACTCCTTGACGAGAACCAGCTCAGGCGTTTTCAGCGCGAAGCCCGCACCGCGGCGCAACTGCATCATACCAATATCGTGCCGATCCTCGGTATTGGCGACCACCTCGGCTTTCACTACTACGTGATGCAAAAGATCACCGGCGTGAGTCTCGAGAAGATCCTTCCCCTGATCCCCAGAGCCGCTCAACGGCAACGATCGACGGATACAAAGGTGGATCAAAGCGGGGAGCTGGCGATCGCCCGATCCCTTGTGGAGGGAAACATTCGAGGAGGCATTGACGAAGGGTCATTGACGCAGCCGGAGCGGTCGCCGTCTGCACCTGAAACTCTGGTGAATCCCCATCTGTCTTCCACTGGACAGAGTTCCCTCTCGTTGCTGGTGACGGGAGACTTCTTCACGGAAGAAAACGCATCATTCGAAATTGAACGCGACGACCACACGTCGCATCCGTCCGATGAGAACCTGGCCCGCGGATATTGGAAGAGTGTTGCTGTGATCGGTCATCAGGTTGCTTGTGCTCTGGAGTATGCTCATCAACAGGGCACAATCCATCGCGACATCAAGCCGGCAAATCTAATCATCGATGTGCATGGCACCGTTTGGGTCGCCGACTTTGGGCTTGCCAAAGCGCTGGAGCAGGACAATGTCAGCCATGCCGGTGACGTTGTGGGGACGCTCAAGTACATGGCTCCCGAACAGCTGAGTGGTCATGCGGATCCGCGCAGTGACCTGTATAGTCTTGGATTAACACTCTACGAACTGGCAGCCTTGAAACCTGCGTGGAGTGAAACCGAACGCCGCGGCCTTCTTGTCGACCCGTCTGCTTCACTCAGCCCACGGATGCTCCGAAGTCGTAACCCGGCGATTCCTCGGGATCTCGAAACGATCATCCACAAATTAATCGCGCCCGAGCCGGAACACCGTTATCAAACGGCGAATGCTCTTGTCTCGGATCTGCAATGCTACCTGGATGGCCGTTCTATTCTTGCTCGCCGCAGTCCACCGTGGGAACGGCTGTGGCGGTGGGCACGACGCAATCCTGCCCTGGCCGTCACATCGGGCTCGGCAGCGTTTCTGCTTTGGACTGTGGCACTGGTTTCTGTCCTCGGGTACCTGCAGGTTTCCACTGCGAACCAGGAAACCAAAGCAGCACTGCAGGACGAGCTGATCCAGCGGCAAAAGGCCGATCAACGTGAAATTCTGGCGTTGTCGGCGCTGGACCGCATTTTTGAACGATTTACGCCAAGCGGATTGCCACTGTCCGTGGACGATTCCGACGATGCCGCAGATCAAACGGTTTCTGCCGTCCTGTCCACCGAAGCAGCAGACCTCCTGCAGGAACTGGTCGACTATTACCAGAAGCTTCGCGAACAAAGTGGCGATGATCCGGCCTATCAGAAACGGATTGCGCAGGCGAACCGTCGACTTGGCGACATTGACCAAAGGTTGGGACGGTACGAAAAGGCGCAACAGGACTACAAACAGGCTCTGTCGATTTACACGCAACTGGCCGCCGAGTCTCCTCGCTACGATCAGGCGATTGCAGGAGTGCATGTCGAAATCGGAAATGCTTTTCGGCAACAACGAATGTTCACGGAAGCTGAACAGTCTTACGCAACGGCGGAACAGCTATTGGAGCCGATCGCCAGCACTGAGGAAGATCACGCTGCATCAGCGGAACTGGGCCGCGTTTACTATCTGCAGATTCGGTCCGGCAATCTGGCACGACGAGGTGCAAGAAACCGCCAAAGGCCGGGCGCTGCCGAGGAACGCCGGACAGTGGAGCTCAAGCTGAATCGAGCGATCCGGATCATGGAAGATTTAGCCAACAGCAACCCGCAGGTGGCGGCCTATGCCCATACGCTTGGCTTGCTGTACCTGGAGGCGTCGTCCATCCACAGTCGCGATGACCCGCCAGTTTCGCGCGACTTTCACGAACGCGCCATCTATGTTCTGGAATCGCTGTCTGAAACGTGGCCGGAGAATCCGGAGTTTTCCTTCTCCCTGTGCGGAGCCCTTTATGCAGGCAGCTCCAGAAACTCACGTCTCAACAGCCAGAACCTCGACGCGTTCGCCGAACGTTTGACCCACGCTTCGTCGACCATTGCTGAGCTCGTGGAAGCCAATCCGCAGGTCCCTGAGTATCGAGCGTTTCAGGCTGGAATCCATCACAAGATGGGAACAATTCTGATGCGGCTCCGCTTTCAGTCGGAAGCAGAACAACACTACATGACTGCAATCGATATTTTCAAATCGCTGGCATCGCGTTTTCCCGAGTCAGCCAGCTACTACGAAATGAGAGGCGTGTGGGCGCGGTGGTCACTGGCAAGCCTGCTCATGCAGCATGATTCTGTGGAATCAGTAACACGAGCCCGCGACGAACTGCTCACGGCACTCGGCGATCTGAATAAATCATTGATAGATGCTGACGATCAGGAAGCCACCCAGTCACGCCTTAGGCGTTGCCAGGATCAACTGGATGAATGCAACCAGCGTCTGGCTCAACTGACACACAAGGCCGATTCGACTGCAACACCGACGTCCAATTGAGATGTACATCGAGGAATCGATGCAGCACGAGAAATCTCCCACCGTCTCGCCGCACAACGACGTCAGTTCACAGCGATACGTACGGGGCTTCATGTACTCAGATGCCGTGTTCTGCCGCTGACCAATTCCAGAGTATTTCCCTTAGGAGTGTTCAATGAGATCAACACAGTTGCTCCGCCTGACTGTCGCCGTTGTCATCGCGGCGGTTCTTTCCCCGCCACTTGCCACGGCTCAGCCTCCTGCGGAAGGCCGGCAGCGCCAGCGCGGTCAATTCGGACAGCGTGGAGAAAGAGGCCAGCGTGGCGGACGAGGCGATCAGTTCGGTCAGCGAGATCGCGGTGCTGCCAGTATCACGAGCGTCGGTCTCCTGGGCATCGATAAGATTCGCGAAGAATTGAAGATTGACGAAGGGCAGGCAGCCACGATTGATGCCGCCATCGAGTCCTACCGCGGAGAACGGCGTGAAGCACAACCGGATCGCGCCGCGTTTCAGAATCTGTCCGACGAAGAACGGGAAGCAATGCGGACCGAAATGCGGGTCGCACAGGAGACACTTGCGGCCCGGACAGATGAAGTCATCGCCGTGCTGCTCAAGCCGGAGCAGAACTCTCGGCTGCGGGAACTTGTTATCCAGCTCAAAATGAAGACCGACCCGATCGGCACGTTGAAGACTGACGAGATGACAAAGACACTCCATCTTTCTGCGGATCAGGTTGCTCAGATCGACACCATTCAGCTGGCGATGCAAAAAGAGCTGGATGACATGCGACAGACAATGCGGGAATCATTTTCTGCAGAGAGTGGCCAACGACCCGACTTTTCTCAGATGCGTGAAAACATGCAGGAGTTGAGTCAGAAGTTCAACAAGCGGACGCTGGAGATATTGACGATCGATCAATCGAGCCAACTCATGGCCATGCAGGGGAAAGTCCTGGAAATTGATCTTCAAACAATTCAGGGAAACAGACGCGGTCGGGGCGGATTTGGTGGGCGGGGCGGACGCAGAGATCGTGGTGGTGCTGGCGGCGGAAACCGCCGACGCCAACGTCCTCCAGCTGAAGATGATGCGGCCTGACAGCACCACTCCGACACTGATTTTGTTGCTCACCGCTCTGGAAACCGCGGGTATGCTCCCGGGAAACCGATTCGTCCATCGAGAGATTGCCGATCGGCTCCGGGGAGACATACTCACCATCCCGCTCATCTCACTCGACGGACGATTTCAGCGGGACCAGAGTCTCCTGTCGATGCAGACATGTTCCGCGGATTTCCAACCACACCGTTGAAAACGGATACCGCAGGATTAACTCGCCAACAAAGGGATGACCTTCCTTGAATCGCAACTTTAACTGGAATCGCCGTAGATTCCGGAGTATCAGCCTATCGCTTACTGCGAGCTGCCTTCGCGGTCGCCAGTCTCTTTGTTTTCTTGCCGGACTTCTTGGATTTCTTTGTCGCTGAATCCCGGGTGACCGGCTTTTGTTTCACGGCTTTCTTCGGGGAGACCCTCGTCGAAGCTGCTTTCTTCGTCGCGGGTCGTTTCTTCGCGACTTTCGTCGCGGCGACTCTCTTTCCACTCGTTTTCTTTTTTGCCGCCTTACCACTGACACTCAGATTTCTTCCGGTCTTCTTCTTTTTCTTCACCGGAGTCGCAGTCTTCGCAACTCCTGGTGCTGACTTCTGCTTCGCAGCAGCCTTCGGGGTCGGTTTTTCCTTTGACGTGCGATGTGCTTTCTTTGAGACTCTCTTTGTCGGTCTTTCTGATTGTGGCACGTCCAATTCAATGCCAAACATTGCGCCGAGATCTTCGTCTGCAAGATCACGGGACGGCTCGCCAAGGGCGGTGCTGAGATTACTTGCTGAGACGGCTGCGCTGATGAGGTCACTGTGGTCGACATCTCGCAGCATAAACAACAGCTCCGGCTGCGCATCCAGTAGAGAGCCAACTCCGTACAGCACCGCAGCAGCGTGCTTACACACATTTGCCCAGTCCGGACAACTACAGTCGATCCGAATCTCTTTTGGTGCCGGAAACACTCCGCCGGCGCGGTCCGTCAATCGCTGCATGACGCCATCCGAGAATCGGCCAGCCAACAGATCAAGCAGCGAATCGATGGAAGCCGAACAGTCGCGGCGGAGTTTCTTCCACCGGCTGGCTGTCAGCGGGGTAATATCTACTCGCACTTTGTATGGTTCGGAGCCAGCAACAATCGCGTCAAGCGTGCCTGCTGTAATATGCAGATCCGCTATGGAGCCATTGCGGACGTACGTTCGTCCGCGCGGCAGGCGGTTCGCATAATCACTGTAGCTTTCCAGGTGATCGCACCAGGCCTGACCCCAAAATGTTTTCGCAATCTGCCTGCCTGTGATCGAGACGGGCTGAACGTCGCGACCCGCCTGTTTGGCCATCTTTCGGGCCAGCTTCGCGGCCAACGCTTTTCGGCGTGCGACGGGAACGTATTCCCGGAATTCATAACCCCACGACATGATTGACCCCCTGTATAAAACGCGCCAGATGACAGCAGACAGCAACAGGTCGCTCTGCACTGAGTGACTCATGCCGCCCTGCGGCAGTCTCATGGCTGCCGGATGAGTTAATCATGGCCGCCTGCTCGCGTGAGATCAATTGATACGAATGCGAGCAGTTCGCGATCGTCCATTTCAGTCAGTTTAGTCTCCACACCAGTACTCAGGATCTCGTCGGCGAGGCTCTGTTTTGCATGGATCATTTCGTCGATGCGTTCTTCCACTGTTCCGCGACAGACGAATTTGTGAACGAGTACATTGCGTTTCTGCCCAATGCGAAATGCTCGGTCGGTCGCCTGATTTTCCACGGCCGGATTCCACCAGCGGTCGAAGTGCACGACATGCGATGCCGCTGTGAGGTTTAGTCCGGTGCCGCCGGCCTTGACGGAGATCACAAAGAACGGTGGTCCATCGTCCGCCTGGAATTCGGCCACCAGCTGCTGTCGTTTCCTGACCGGCACTCCACCGTGCAGCACCAGACCGGTTCGACCAAAGACCTGCGTCAGAAACTCTGCCAGAGGTTCTGTGATCCCCTGAAACTGAGTAAACACGAGCACTCGTTCCTGGCGGTCACGGACGAAACCGCAAATCTGCTGCAGTCGCTCGAATTTCCCGCTGTCTTTTTCAGGATAGTCATCCACGCCAAGAAACTGAGAGGGGTGATTGCAGATTTGCTTGAGCTGCATCAGCGTCGTCAGCACCATGCCCCGCCGTTCCATGCCGTCCGCCGATTCCAAACGTTTTTCGAGATCTTTCAGCGTCTTTTGGTACAGAGCGACCTGTTTTTTTGACAGTCGACAATCGGCGCGTATTTCTGTCTTGTCGGGAAGGTCGGGAACGATCCCCGGATCCGTTTTCATTCGTCGCAGAATGTATGGCCGGACCAGCTTCCGCAGAGCGCCCCCGGCGCCGGCACTCTGCTGCTTGACGAAATGCTTGAACTGTGACATGTTGCCCAACAGGCCCGGGCAGCAGAAGTCGAACAGAGACCACAGTTCTCCAAGGTGATTTTCGACCGGCGTTCCCGATAACGCGATTCGGCCGGACGACCTGAGCTTGCGGACGGCCCGGGCCTGCGCCGATGTGGCATTTTTGATGGCCTGCGCTTCGTCCAGCACGATCAGTCGCCAGTGACACTTCGCCAGCCAGTCAAAACGGCGGGCCAGACCATAGGTCGTCACAACCGCATCGTATCCCTGCAGCGCCTGATCGGGCGCCCTGGCAATCGATTCCAGTACAGCAGCATCTGTCTCGGATCGATGCGCGTACAGCACGTTCAGGGAGGCGGCGAACCGTTCGAATTCACTTTTCCAGTTGCCAACC
>JBDOMX010000685.1:4393-8967 GCA_039831615.1 Planctomycetaceae bacterium | reverse complement strand
CAGCGACGCCGGGACAATCAGCAGGCTGGGTGCCGTCGTCACTTTTCGACCGCTCGTTGCGTTCCTTTGTCCGCGCGGACGTCGGGTGTTTTCGGCTTTGAGCGTCAGCAACAAATCGATCACCTGGATGGTCTTTCCCAACCCCATGTCATCGGCCAGGCAGGCGCCAAGCCCGAGGCGGGTCATGAACCATAACCAGCGCACTCCGTCCGCCTGGTAGGGCCGCAGTGTCGCATTGAGATCGCGGCCCGGCTCACAGTTGGGAATGCCGGATGGTTCTCTCAGCTGCTGCAGAGTGTCGGACAGCCATTCGCCGGCAGTGACCTTCGTCCAGTCAGCAGTTTCTTCGTCAGCTTCGTCCTTCCCCAGCCGCACGCCCGCCAGCATTCGCATGCCCTGAATGAAATCCAGACCGTCCGAGTACTGCTGCTCCACATGCTGCCAGTGGTCAAGGGCCTCGCGCAGTTTCTCCCGATCGACCTCAATCCACTTTCCACGCAGGAGCGCGAGACCATCGGTTGCCCGCAGGATCTGATCACGTTCTTCTGCTGTCAACGGTTCGCCGTCCAGGGCCAGGTCAATGGAAAAATCCATCAGGCTGTCCATGCCGAGCTGACTCGCCTGTTGTTGCCCGATCCTCACGCGCACTTCCGGGCGAGACACCGACGTTCGTGCTTTCCACCAGTCGGGGACGCGGACGATCAGCCCCGCGTCTTCCATCGCCGGCACATTCGTCAGAAAACGATGTGCCTGACTGACGCTGAGGGCGTGCGGCTGGAAGAGTTTTCGCGAATCAAGCATTTCTCGCACGAGCGCGATGTTTTGAGCCGCCCGTTGCACAGGTTCCAGCAAGGCAGCGAGTGTCTGCTGATCTCGGCTTCCGGCGTACTGTTTTAACGCCTCGGCAAGAGGCAGATGCCGGAGCTTCGCATTGGCCGACACACGATGTGCGTAGGTCGCGAGGAATGCGAATGGACGCTGAGGCTCACGTTTGTTTTCTGCCAGATGAAATGTCACACGGCCCAGCAGATTCCACAGAGGATTCACATTTCGCAGCCAGGCCGCCGGTCCATCTTTGTTCCCGGCCGCCTGCTGCAGTGCGTAGTCAGATAACTCAGCCCACAGCCCGCCCAGCACCTCGACCGACAGATACTCCAGGCCTTTCATGGGGGGAACGCTGTCCATCAGTCCGGCCAGCAGATCATTGCCAGGAGGCGCAACTGCGCTCGATTGCTGCTTTCTTCCGCGACTGATTGCCGGCGCAGCTGAGATCCTCTGGAGCTCGTGTTCATCGAACGAACAAAGCCGATGCAGGACGCGCTGAGCAAACTCTTTCCAAAATGTGAATCCCACGGAAAGCTGTACGCGATCTTCAACAGAGACCAGCAGCAGCAGGCCGAGAGGTGCTGATTCGTCGAATGCGAGCTGCAATTCCTGAACAAACGGCGCGTCCATGGCTACTGCGGCGAACTCTGAATCATCCACGGGTTCAATGATTAAACGCCCGGTCGGCGTCACGACTGCTTGAATACTCATGCACTGAGATTACTAAACACCGTGCGTCAATTGAAATCATCAGATGGCATGCCAGCTCGTGGACTGCTGCGGTTTCGCCGTCCGGCATTGAATCGATCAATAAGAATATGATGTCCAATCGTGAATCCGCGACCATCACCGTCTACAGCGTATTACGCTGATTTGTGGCCGCGGTGGAGGTTCCAGAGCCCATATTCCATTGCTCCCGCGAGCCACAACCCGCCACGACATTTCGAAAACTGTTCTAACGACGAACGATTCAAAGTTGTGTGAAGTGAGTGGAATCAGAGCTGCTGGAAGATGCGTTCCCAAAGTCGGAGCTGGGGCACAAGCAGGAAAATTCTGACCGCGACGCGACCGATGAGCACTTGGTTCGTGAACCAGGGCGCGGCGATGTCGGGCACTGACTTCAGTGCGGAGCAGCGATCGACTATCGTCAGTTACTGGCAGCATGAGCCGTTTCCCGAGGACAAGTGATTTTCGGAGCGTGGGTCGGCATAGCACACGGAAAGACCCGGAACCTATTGCAGTTCCGGGCTTTTCAAGAGAAACAGAGAACGACGGGGCTCACTGTTACTCAGCGGTAGCTGACTTTTCCTGAATTGCTGTCAGCTCGTTCTCAGCCTTTCGCAACGCCGTCCGTGCATCGCTTAGATCCTGCCGTGCAGCCTTCAGTGCCTCTTCAGCGTCTTTCACTTCTTCACGAGCATCCTCCTTGTCGGCATCGCTGGTTTTGTCCAGCTTCGTCTGAGCAGCGGCGAGGGTTGCTTCAGCCTCGGTGACATCCCGTCTATCTTCCGCCACCGTCTTTTCCTGACCTCTGACATTCTCGCGGGCTGCCTCCAGGGCTTCACGCCTGGTTTCCAGAAGTTCCTTGCGCGCTGCTGCCTCTTCTTCTTCTGCAGCGTCTCGTTTCGCTTCCGCCACCGCTTCGCGCTTCTCCTTTTCGGCATCGGCCAGCGCTTCAGCTCGCTCGCGACGGGCTTCTTCGACGTCGCTCTGTTCATCCATGATTTCGTCAGCCGGCTCACCTTCCCGCCGTGCTTCGTCGACGTCTTTCATCTCTTCGATAATATTCTCCGTTCCAACGCGCCGGACCTCATGAATGCTTTCATTGCCCGTCTCTCGAGCATCCGCAATTTGTTGCTCGCCCTCAAGACGAGTTTCCTGCACGTCCCGACGAGCTTCCTCCACGGAATCCACACCGGAATTGCAGCCCGCCAGTACACTTGCACCCAGTGCGAGGGCCACTCCTGTTTTGCCTGTCAACATAACCTGTGTCTCCTTAATCGAAAGGTGTCTTTTGACGAGTCCTGTAATGCTCGCCTGAATGTGATCGACGCAGTGAACGTTAGGGGGCGATCCGTCGGCCGCGTACCATGGTCAGCACTGCCAGAACGAGGAACACGAAGAAAAAGATCTTCGCCGCCCCGTACGCCATACCCCCGACAACGCCAAATCCCAGTGCTCCGGCGATCAGAGCAATTACAAGAAACAGGATCGCGTAACCCAACATATCTGTGCTCCCAAATCTGTTCCCGGCTTCGCTCCACACCCGTGTCACGCCGCTCGGCGAACTTGTGTTGTTGATACCAAAACCGTAATGCATGTTACGTGCCGGATGATCAGTTTTTTTCACTCGATGAGCGCGGCGGCAGCAGAACGAAACAAAACTCAGTGTGCCGGTTCCTGGGCGATCAGCCATTCGATGAACAGGAACCTGCACGGCTGATCGGTGTGCGATCAATTCGGATGATCAGCGATCTGTCGATCATCTGCTGTTACCTGGCCTGCTTTGCAGCCTCGACGCTGTCCTGAGCATCTTCACGGTCACCTGCATCCAGATCGGGGGTTTCCTGGCTGAAAGCCGCCGCCGGTTCATGACTCAGTTCGACGAAAAGCGGAAAATGGTCAGAACCGATGTCTGTCAGAACCTGCAGTCTCACCACGCGAAAATCGTCGGAATGGAACAGATAGTCCAGCGGGTAACGCCAAAACATCGATGTCGCATCAAATGTCGAAAAGAAGCCGCGGCCCTTGCGAGGATCCAAAAGTCCACTGACTTCCTGAAACAGATTCGTGGTGCGCGACCATCCAACATCATTCAGGTCACCGAGTACGATGGCAGTCGGGTCCTCGCGAACCTCGCGTCCGACAAGGATGAGTTCACCGTCGCGTTTTGTAGTGTCTTCGCCGGGGCGAGGTGGATTGGGATGCACTGCGAACAGACGCACCACCTGGCCGCTTTCAAGCCGAATCGTGGCATCGATCGAAGGAATGTCGTCTCGGACGAGCCTGCGAACCGTGGCAGTGGCCACTTCCAGATTCGAGTACAGGGCAATTCCGTATTTGTTCTCCTGCGGATGAACCAATTGAAAGTCGAATTGTAGTTCGACCGGACGCAGCCGCTCGAGCCATGCCTGATTCACTTCACACAACACCACCACATCTGGTGCGTGGTGTTCAATCAGCTTCAGCAGGCGTTCTGCGCTGTTATTTTCCTGAAGAACATTTGCCGACAAAATCTTCAAACGTGAGTCGCGGCGGGTTGACAGGTTCCATTCGACCTCATGCGGAGCAATGGGGAGATACGGAAACACCCAATACACTTGAATGCCGATACCCATCAGCAGTCCACAAGCCAGTAGACGGCTGTATCGTCGCTTCCAAAACATCAACACGATCGGAATTGAGATGGCGTAGATCGCTATGAGCTGCAGCCTTGGAAAATCACCGATGCGGACCCACCACCAGTTCACAGGAAGGCACGGCAACACGGCAGTGGCAATCAACACCAACGACAGCACAGACACAATGGGCCACAGCCAACGTGACATGTTCGACGTGCCGGAAGTCGATGAAGGCAGAACCTCCAACCGGAGTTGACGATCATGGGATAGCACGGATGAGCAGCCTCGAAGGAGTGTCAGACATCGCCAAGATAATCCTCGATGTAGAGCATTTGGATGGACGTCTTGACGGCCACGAGCAGTGGCGAGGCAACAGCTGCTCCCAAAAAACCGCACAAAACCCACATG
>JBDOMX010000685.1:0-4383 GCA_039831615.1 Planctomycetaceae bacterium | reverse complement strand
CCGGATCGCCGGCGGCAGCGACACCTGTTCCTGCTGAATGAGGGGTGTCACGATGTAGCTTTCGCACATCTGCAGGGCCAGATAGGCTGCCAGCACGGTGCCGGCGGCAGCCAGACCCTGTGGGAGCGCGAAGAGGATGGCCAGCATCAGCGCGACCGCCGCGCCGATGTTGGGAACGAACGTCAGCAGGCCAGTGATCACTCCGAGCGTACCAGCCATCGGCACTCCAATGAGCCACAGCAACAGAAACGCTCCGATTCCGGTGACCAACATCGACCCAAAGCGTCCAATCAACCACCTCCACACTCCACGACTCATCGCCTCCAGAACCTCCCCGGCTCGTTGACGTCGCACCGGCGGGATGAGCCTGATCAATCCATCGCGATAGGCATCCGGCGAAATCGCAAGGAACAAACCAACGAAGAAAATCAGCAGACTGTTCACCGCGAGCCCAAATGTCGTTTGCAGCACCTGCCCGATCGATCTGACAACCCGCTTAACGGGTTCGGGAAGTTGGGAAAGCGACGACTCTGCGACGGTATCATCAGTGGTTCCTGTTTTCAGTGGATCGTCGTTCACCGTTGACCGCTGCCCAGGGTCTGCCGACGGAGCTGGCAGATTCCTGCCGTTCGACGGGCCAGCATCCCATTTTTTTTCGTCCGCTTCGTGGTTCGGCGAGAGCAACGCACTGGAGAGGAGCGGAATCGAACGGACGGTGGATCCGATTACAGGATACTGACGGATCAACTCCCGCAGCCGCTCCACACCTTCATCCACGCGGTCCCCTGCCAAACGGACCTGTTGATCGATCTGAACGATGAACACCGCGGTGCCGCCGACGGCGCCAAGCAGGAGGAATCCGACCACGAACGCCAGGCATACCGTACGCCCGCAGGGCAGGATACCGGAAAGCCAGTCCGAAACCCTGAACAGGAAGACGCCGAATGGACCGGCAAGAAACAGGATCAGCAGCATCTCGAATGCGACTACGCACACCGCCCCCAGCAACACAACGATGGTCACCACGAAGATCGGACGCACGAATCGCTGATCGTTCCGACGATATCCGTCCGAGTCGTCAGTGGATTGGTCAGAATGACTGTTCATCTTCTGCGGGCCTGCGGCGTAAGCCGATCTCGAAAGTGAACCAATATTGCGCCATCATTTAAAGGAATCCGGCAGGCGGCGACTGGTCGACAACGCGGAATCAAGTCGCCGTTCGTGCCGGACCCGACACCTGATCAGCAAATTCTCATTGTGACATGCTTCTGCATCCTGTACCGAGTGATTGTGATGTGAAGTGGATCAGTCAGACACTGTTTGGACTTGCGACGAATCCAGGAGATCCGTTTCATCACCATCGGGATCGCGCGAGCTGCGAGCCTGCTCGTTGAGATCCTGAACTTCGCTGCTGAAATCCCCTTCGGCGCAGGTGCTCACGTCCACGTCGTTCAGAGGATCGGTAGATCGACGGGTCCGGCAGACGTGTCCGGTCGGGAGTCTGCAGAATCCTGTTTCAGCATACGCACCGGCACCTGATCCGGAAAAACAACTTCACGGGCATCGTCCGGCATGGAAATGCCGGCTGCCTCCAGCTTCCTCATCACCTGACGGATGACAGATGACCTGACTTTCAACCCACTAAGCCGGTGAGTATCGACCCATAGGTAAACACGAAGATTGACCGTGGACGAGCCAAGTTCTTCCACCAGCACCATCGGCTCAGGATCGTCCAGCACTGCGGGATGATCACTCAACACCTGCATGGCGATCTCCTGCGCTTCGGAGACTGCCGAATCGAACCCAACGCCAACGGTGAAATCGAGTCGCACATTAGGATTCGAGGTGTAGTTGGTGACGACATTCTTGTAGATGCTGGAGTTCGGAATCTGAACGTGATTCCCATCTGACGTGATCAGCAATGTCCCTCGCGTGTTCACGCGCTGGACGTAACCAAGGAAACCCTGAACCTCGATCAGGTCACCGTATTGGAAGGGATTCTGGATGCTGATCAGGATACTTGCCAAAAAATTCTCCATGATGTCACGGAAGGCCACACCGAGCACCAGACCAAACAGTCCGGTACCGCCAATGACGGTCATCGCGAGGCGGGATAAACCTGACACTGTTAAAACCAGATAGATTCCAATCAGAATCACGGGAACGGCCAGAGTTTTTCGTGTGACCTCGCGCAATAAGTTGGTCTCAATATGCTTCAAGAGTGTAGCGTCGGCGATCCACACCGTCATTTTCACGGCAAGCCAGGTGAGTAACAGGATTCCGCATCCAACAGCCAGGAGCGGGAGACTTTGAATCGCATCCCGGACCAGCTGACGAAGCACGACAAACGCCGGACCAATGTTCCACAGCGGCGATTCTGCCACTCTCAGCCGATTGACCACGGCGACAACGTCTTCCGTGTTACCAGCGAGCCGTGCCGCCCACTCGCTGTGCTCGACCTGATCCGCACCACCGCTCAGAAACGCAACCCCGTGATCAACCTGCACCCGAGGACTGTCGAACCAGCCGGTGGCCGTCAGGATGCGCTCGAGGCGAACTTCAATGTCGTCGTCGTCCGTGACAGATTCCACATTCACCGTTGCCGGCACGTCGGGTGTCGATGTGTCTGATTCCTCAATTTCCCCAGGCATGTCTGAGGAACCTGGAGGTGTGGCCTCCTGAGCACCCACACCTCCTGAGTGTGTCAGGAGGAACAGCGTCGTAGTCACAATCAGCGTCTGCATCCGGAAAGTCATGAACATCCTGCCCTTGATCGAAACTGTATGAGGTCGATGCAGGTAACGTCCTGCGACGCTTTGATCACAAGTGATCTTACAGACGTCCGCCACAGAGATCGGAATTCGTTTAGGGCATCTCGAGAACGAAGATTCTGAACGATATCCAGCAGGCTTCACCTGTCCATGAGAATGTGGACGTCAGGCCACGGCGATGCATCCGCCATGCCAAAGCAGTGTTCACCAGCATCGTGCTTAATCGCCATCTCTCATGACATCAGGCTGTGAACTCGTTCTATTGCCCACCGACTCCCGGTGAGGTGTTCGGCCATTTTCTTCCGGAAACGTGAGTGACAGCGAGTCAGCTGGAACAACGCTTCCTGCTGACGGCTACAGCGTATTACGCTGATTTGTGGCCGCGCGGGAGGTACAAGAGCCCATATTCCATTGCCCCCGCGAGCCATAACCCGCCACGACTTTTGGAAAACTGCTCTAAAGTCGCGCCACGCAAACGAGCTGTCGAAAGACCTGCCTCCGTGTCCATCACGATGTGCTCTTCAGGTCGGCGCACGTGGAAACAAGCTGGCGTCACGCAGTACGCACAGTGGTCGCTCGCAAGCCACCCTGGAGCTTAAGCTGCCATGGGGCATTGGATTTTCAGGGAGCATTACCCTGACTTCACTTTGGAAAGACGTTGGTTCCGGACGTTCTGTGGTCATTCATCGCTTCATGATCTGGTCGAATCCGGCGGCACACGGTTTGCCGTTCCCGCACGATGAGCGAACCATCCCAATGCCCAATCACACTGCTCGGCGGCGAAACACAAATCAGTGCGTCGACTCTGGAGAACGACATGAATTCTGACCTGACTCTTCTGAAACGATTCCTGGTGGCGGCAGTATTGCTGATTCCTGTTGGCGGTCTTGTTGGTTGCGAGGACAAAGAAACCATCCTTGACATCGAAACACCCGACGGTGGACTTGAAATCGAGCGATCTGAAAGCACCGGCAACATCGATGTAAAGGTGGATAATCACTAACCCCGCAGGTAAGCCGATCGCCTGCGCACCTGCTGATCCGGTCACAACGGCCTGCGTTGGTTTTTGAGCTTCAGCCGCACGGACGCGGTCGTTCCCGTTGCGTCCGGCATGAGCCTGAATGCTCTCCGCCCGCTCAACGGCACGTTACGATTTCATTCGGTCTTTCGAATCGCACGTTCCCTTTACCACTCTGGTCGCTGAACGTTCACACTGGTCGCAAGGCAGTCCGCGGCGGCTGACCCCAACCTCGTTGCTTCACGGAAATTTCGCATCTCGGACGGGAATATGCGTTTCTTTCTTCATCACATGCCGCTGGGACAGCTTAAGTCATCCTTTGGCATGCTCATTGCATCTGTGTGATATCCAGTGTCTCTAATCACAAACTCTTCACGGGGAGAACATCATGCTTGGCTGGGCAATTACGTTTTTCGTTATCGCACTTCTTGCCGGACTTTTCGGGTTCGGTCTCGTCGGCGGGATGGCCTAGTACTACAGTCGCACATTATGAGTGTTGGATTGGTGATCCTCTTGTTTTGAAGTGACATTTCATGGCAGATGCCTGGTGTGCTCGTCTCCATTCGGAGAATCGAAGTGCGTGTGAAATGTTGA
>JBDOMX010000286.1:0-5675 GCA_039831615.1 Planctomycetaceae bacterium | reverse complement strand
GATCTCAAGCGACATACAAAATGTTGTCGCCGATTCGTTCTACAAGGGCCAGGTCACTTTTACCTGTTTTTCCAAACAACCCGTGAACGCTTACGATCGAGAGTCACTCACTGAACCCGGCGCCGAGGTGAAAAAACTCGCGGGCGGCATGAAGTTCACCGAAGGCCCGGTATGGCTGCCGAAAGAGAAGATGCTGGTCTTCTCCGACATCCCCAACAGCAAACTCATGCAGTGGAGCGAAAAAGGCGGCCTCTCCGTCTTTCGAAAAAGTGAAAACGCCAACGGGAACATTCTCGATTTTCAGGGGCGGATAATTTCGTGTCAGCATGGGGCCCGAAACCTGATTCGAATTGAGGCGAATGGCAGTACAACCGTTTTGGCGGACAAGTTTGAAGGAAAACGATTCAATTCGCCAAACGACGTGGCAGTCCGCTCAGACGGCACGCTGTGGTTCACCGACCCACCCTGGGGTCTGATCGGACCGCATGAGATCCCTGGTCACTGGGTCTACAAACTCGACCCGCAGACCGGAAAAGTTGACGTGGTTTACAAAGAACTGGCCATGCCCAACGGCATCGTGTTCTCACCGGACGAAACACGCATCTACATCGCAGACACCGGCGGAAACAAACGGCATCCGGACCCCAAATTTCACAAGCTGCCGGCCAGCATTCACTGCCTTGAAGTGAGCAGGGATGGCAAGCTGGGCGACAAACTCTTCCAAATTGAATCCGGCAGCGACGGGATGACGGTCGACATTCAGGGTAATCTTTACACAACGTACGGAGGTAAGGTGAACATCTACGATGCGGACGGCAACGAGCTTCAACAGATCGATGTGTCCGAGGGCCCTGCCAACGTCTGCTTCGGCGGCGACGATTTCAGGACGCTGTTCATCACCGCTCGCACGTCACTCTACAGCGTCCGTATGAAACATCCGGGTGCGAAACCCCCAGCGGCGAAATGATGCGTCCGAGAATCACATTCAGAACGGAAGTCACGCCTGCAGCATTTGCGAACCGTTGGCAGAATCTCTGGCTCCTGTTTGCAGTGTTCCTCTTCCAACGCACGCCACTTGTCTCAGCAGAAACTCCGCCGGATGTGAAACTCGGACCGCCGACGCTGCTCGGCATCACGGGTTTGTCAGTCAACGGACAGGTGCACTCGCACGGTTTGCCGACAACCTGGTACGTCGAATACGGTCCGACCCCGTCTTACGGCAACCAGACCGTAACCAGACCGATTCCACCGAAGCTCGCCGCCCACTATCGCGAATCGTGGGATGAAGGCTGGAACGGCTGGAACAGTTGGTGTCCCAGGCGGCTTCATTTCAGGAAAGGAGGCGTGAAGCGGGGTTACATCAGCTATGAAGGAAGTCCCAAGGACGATCACAATCACGACGACGGCGTCGGCACCGTACACCTCACACCGTACATGTATCCCGGCAGTATCAGTCTCAGCGATTCAGCTCCCAGTGCTTATCTCGCTGCTGGCGATCCCGACTTTCGTGACGCTCGCGTGAAATTGTCAGTCCGGGGGCGCAACTGGCAACCGAACGGTACCGAATTGATCTGGTGGTCACAGGCGCAGCGGAACATCGAAGCGAACCCGGACGATTCGACGCTGTCTCCTCACTACCGGCATGCGAACTGGTCCTACACCGGCAGGACGCTGACCGATCTGCTCCACAGCGGACGATGGGAAACAGCCGAATACCAGTTGCTGAATGACACCAACTACTGGAGTTATTGCGGCAATAACAAGGGAGAAAAACGCTACGACGCCTACTGGTCGATTGACGAAACGCAACGGCACCTGAACCTCGACCTGTTCCACATGGTGATGTTCGTCGATCCGCAAAACCGACCGACAGGGGCGATTGACTTCGATGAGTTCGAAGTTGTTTATCGTAATTTCTCACTTGTCTATCCGACCAACGGCGGCAGGTTGATTCTTTCGCCACAGAATTCGACAGATGATCCGGCGACACTCACCGACGGCTGGCGGCATGGCGAGGGAAAGATGTGGAAGAGTGCCGCGAATCCCGCTGGTGCGCAGGAATTCGTTTACGAGTTTGCCAGGCCGGTCACGATCGAAAAACTACAAATCCATCAGCATACCGAGTGGCCGGGCAAAGATGTCGAAGTCCTGGTGTCTAATGACGGCGCCAGCTGGCAGCCGCTCATCTCCGGCGAAATTCCGAAGACACATCCGGCGGGGGCGAATTATGTCTTCCTGTTGAAGAAAGATCTGTCCGCGAACGCCAGGCTGGCGAAGGTACGAATTCTGTCAGGGTACGAACGCCAGCACTGGGGACTCGGCGAAATCGAATTGTTCGGTTCCGGAGCCGACTATCTCCCCGACGACAACTGGTTTCATGTCAACGTCGATCTGCTTGATTTGAAGCCCGGTGAGACGATTCATTACCGCCTTGTGACGACTAATTCGCAGGGAAGCACATACGGGCCGAATGCACAGATCACATTGCCGACCGCTACGAAGCCGCGGGTGATTACCGGCATGGCGACCCGGATGAAAAACGGCACAGCGAAAGTTCAAGGCCGGCTCAATCCCCTCGGCAGGAAGACGCAATTCTATTTCGAATTCGGGCTGACGAACGACTATGGTCAGAAAACGTCGCCCAGCTATGGCGGCCTGCAGATCACCCCCCGCCTCGGCTTCGCAACGTTGACCGGCCTCAAGCCCGGCGCGGAGTACCACTATCGCCTGGTCGCCGCGAACGAAGCCGGGACGTCGTATGGGGAAGATGCCAGCTTCGAGGCGAAATAGGGCGGGGGAAGGGTCGCCGCGTGCTGTTCATCGTTGTTGCATGATCTCGAGGACCGCATCGGCCTCGAGGGCCCCGTGATACAGCCTCAGATCGGCGATGGACCCGGAGAAGTAATTCTGCGCTCCGAACCCGACCAAAAGCGGCCGTTGGTTCGTCAGGTTGAAGGGGAGGCCATCGCGAAGCTGGCTGGTCGCGACCAGCTTTCCATTGACGTATAACCTCAGTTCGCGGCCGCGACGGACCGCAGTGAGGTGCGCCCACGATCCTCCAAGATCGCGTTCGTAACTGACCACCTGGCCGGCCTGAATTGCGAATACTCGCCCCATTGACGGATCGACGGGCGCGTCCAGCGCCCTTCCCTGGCACGATCCTGTGGCGGCGAAGAGCCTGCCATCGAACGCCGTCAGACTGGTGAGTCGCAGCCACGTCTCCAGGTCGTCGACCTTCCAGTCCGGCCGGTTCGCGAGGCTCCCAAGCAAGGTCCAGTGACGGTCAGACTCGTAGCGGTACAACTCTGCCCTGGGGATCACGCCCGCATACAGCTTCCCGTTATAGACCGTCAGATCATTGATTTCGTTACACGGTTCCACTCCTTCCGGCAGGCCGAGGCGGCCGATGTTGGTCCACCGCTGTTCGGGGTCGTAACGCAGCGCGTAACCCTGGGGCCAGGTCCCGAGAACGATCCGGCCGTCAGCCACCTGCATGGAATGGATTTGGGTGATCTCGTGCGGCTCGATGCCAATGGCCCGCCAGGATTGGTCACCCTCGTATTCGTAAATGTTTCCGTGAGTCGCTGCGTACAGCTTGCCACCAAAGGGCAGAAAGCACTCAAAGTTTCTGCCATCGGGTGAACCGCAGTCGATCCACTGCGCTCCGTCGAACTTATACGCATGGCCCTCGCCGATCGCGTCGATCCCCGCGAACAGCTCACCATTATAGCTGGCCATACACAGGACTCTTGAACCATATCCCACTTGTCCGAGGTCGCGCCATTTGGTTCCTCCTTCGTAGGCAAACACGCGCGTCGGCGCGGCGACCGGCTTGCCTTCGAGCTGCCCCATGGCCTGCACCCAATCATAGATCCCGGTTCCAGCGTAGAGCTTCCCTTCGTGGACGACCATCGCCTGCACCGAATGGTGATTCGCGTCGTCGCCCAGTCGACCACAGTCGACCCACGTTCTTCCCCTGGCGTAGCGAAACACCCGCGTCTTGTCTTCGGACTGGTCCGCATCGGCAATGCCGCAGTACAACTCCCCATTGAACACGATCAGACAGGTGACGAGCGAATTGGAGGGCCATGGTTTGCCGCAATCTTTCCATTCGCCAACGTAGCCGTCGTCGATCCCGAAGTGCACGTGTCGGGTATCGGACATGGCGCTGTAGGCCGGCGAACTGCCGGCAAGATTCAGGTTGAATCCGCGGCGAGCGTTTGCGTCGAATTGATTGACCAAATCACCGAGGGTGTTGCGCAGAGGCGTGTCGCACTTGACCCACAGCGCGAGAGAGAAATCGCTGGTTCCCAGATTGAGTGCCTCGTCAGCCGGGATTTCGATCATGCCGTTCCGGCCGTTGAAGAACGCCCCGGACTTTTTTGAACCGTCGGTACCACGGCCAAACTCGATGTTTTTCGGCTGGCCATCGAGCGTGCCCACCACATCCCGCGCGTCCTGAGTGAGCGGCCAATGTGCGATGAGTTTAGCATTTGACACCGCTGGCACCGCGGACTCGGCAGTTTCCAGCAGTTGCCAGCCGGTCGAGGCCGCGATTGCTGCCAGACACAAGGCAACGCCGATTCGAACTGGCTGGTCTCGTGTGATTGCCCACATGCGGTGTTCTCTCCCCCTGGGTTGACGTTGTTTCATGTCAGGCGTTCGGTGAAAACCCGTCCTGCATCGTCATCCTATTGACCTCGGCAGTGAACTCAAGAGACGACTGCAACCGCGAGGCCTGAGACGAGGACTTCAAGTGGCCCTCATCGCGAAGCGGACGATGGCCTGCTTGGGCCTGTCCGGACGGAAGCGTCGATGATCGTCAGCGGTCATCAACGCGCACGGGGATTTGAGCCGACAAGCGGTTCCAGCCATCGTCGACGGCATGGACGGTGACGAAATGCGAGCCCGGATATTCGCCGCGAAGATCCCGGACGTAGCGCGACTCCTCCGTTTCGGCGACAAGACGATTGTCGATGAACCAGCGGTAGCCGGCGGTCCTTTTCATCCAAGTGTCAGGCGCTCCAGCGTCCGCCAGCGCGAGCATTCGTGGTTACCTCGGTGCGCGACACCGGGTGCATCCGGTTTCTCAGACCGACGCGCCTCCGGAAGTGAAGACCGAAGTGTGAAATTCGCCCCGGACTGGGATACTGGACGTTGGCCACCGGTCACTTCCGAACGCTTCTGCAGGACCGCGGCGACGCACATTTGCTCTCGGAAGATCGAAAGTTCTTGCTGAATAACGTGCAAATGCGGGACCTCGACAGTCGAAGCTCAGATATTCTGCTGCACGCAGTTATGTCACATGTTGCGGCATTTTGAATGCGTGTTGACTGGACCAAGTAATCTCCATTCGGGCAAAATCGCCGGTCGATTCAACAGTAGTTCGGCCATGGAGCTCGAATGCCGTTTCCAGACGCAGAACATGCGATAGTCACAGGGGAGAAAGTCCGTGACTATCTCCTGAACCCGAATCATCCGGTTGGTGGCCCTAAAGCAACCTGGTTCGCGTCGCTCGGCTACACCACCGACAACTGGCAAGAACTCGTTAGCACCGAGCGGAAAATTACTGTCGGCGGAATCGAGTGTAACTGTTAGACTTGTGTTTCGGCAATTTCGCACGTTGTTCTTTCCAGGAGGCCACGGATGGCAACTCTTTTGTTTGAAACGGATGC
>JBDOMX010000160.1:0-5682 GCA_039831615.1 Planctomycetaceae bacterium | reverse complement strand
CAATGTGCTTTTGCAGGCCTTCCGGATGACCACGTTTGAGTTGCCGGACGACATAGGCTTCGACTACACCGGGCTGCCTCGAATGATCGTTCAACAGCGACTGCCAGCGATCATCGGCCGTCTTTTCAGCGTGAAGGCGATCGTATGCCCGGGCCACCACCAGTTTTTCTGGAGCGGTGAGCGCGACTTTGCGTTCCACAACGGAATACAGATCCAGACCCTGGCGCACGAATTCCAGTTGTGTGTGGCTGGCCAGCAGCCTGGCACGGATACGCTGGTCAGTTGATCGGTCGACAGCTTCATCGATATTTGCCTGCAGCAGCTCCAGCGATTTTTTGAAACCTGCGAACGAGGTGAAGGCGATCGTCCGAACCTTCAGCCTTCTTACAGCCAGACGATCGGTTCCCGGGAACTGATCCGGGGTCTCAAGCATCGGGTCAATGAGCTTCCTGGCCTCCGACCAGCGTTTGAAACGCACGAAGAAAGACGCCAGAGCAAGACGAACGGCGCCATTCTCTGGTTCAACCCTCAGCGCACTGGCCAGATGTTGTTCGGCGTCTTCCGTTCGACCCACCAGTTCGAAGCACCGGGCAAGTGCGACAGGGTTGTCTGCATCGATCAGCCTCGCTTCTGCTTCAGTGACAACATCGGCGGCAGCGGCCTGGTCACCACGGCGCATCAGGAAACCCGCGAGCGCGAGCCACCCACCGGCTTCGGACGGTTCCTCCTCAACAGCACCGCGAAACTCAGCTTCCGCAGCATCATAAGCACCAGACATATAGAGCATTTGCCCTTTCATGAACCGGTCCATGCTTCCGGCAATACCGCTGGCGACATCGTCACGAACCAGCTGGAGTGTGTCGCTTCCTTTGCCCTGTGAAGCAAAGATCTGTCCGATGAGTTCTGTGGTCATCGTCCGCATACGTCCTGTGGCCGACCCGCGAATGTCCTCAAAAAGTTGAATGGCTTCCTGCGGCCTCATTTGGTCCACCAGCAGACGAGACGTGAGACGCAAAATGGCAGGTTGCCGGTTTCCGTGAAGCACAGCCAGACGATACCACTCCGCGGCCTTACCACGTTGGTTATCACGCAGATGCATCTGCCCCAGCAGGACATAGGGGGGCGACCAGTCAGACCTCTCCTCAACGATCTCCTCCAGCAGTCTGTGAGCCTCCGCTCTTTTTGGAGATGTCGGGTCGGCCTGGGAGTCGTGGACCAGGACGACCGCTTTCGCGTATCGCACTCGAACATCGTTGTCGCCAGCCAGACTCTGCATCTCGGTCATGACACGATCGCGTACATCAAGGAGTTTCAGGTCCAGCGCCGGCTTCAGCATTCGAAGCCAGCTGTCGACATCATTCCCACGTGACTCCGCGGCTTTGAGAAGAGCCATCAGTTCACGCCTGGCGTTACCCACCTCACGGTGCCAGACTGCGATCGATTCCAGCAGACGAAATCGATTCTCGGCGGTCGCCGGGTACTCTTTGGTTTCGAATTCCTGCAAGGCAACTTTAAATCGCCGAGGATCTGTCTCCTTCCATACACTGAGTTGATAACGATCAAGTTCCGGATTGTCTGTCAGGTGTGTTCCGGCGTGGTCCAGCAACGATTGAGCGAGTTCTGTGTCACGGTCGGCCAACGCCATTTGTACCTGGGCTCCGATGACGCGTACGTCGACCGGTCGGCGACTCGCCGCCGAATGCAACTCCTGCCTGGCTTCCTCGCGCTTTCCATCTGCCGTCAGCATCATTGCCCGGATCAGGCTGACCTCATTGGATTCGGCATCAAACTCGTCTGCTGCCTGCAGCGCTGTCTCGACCGGTTGAAAGTCGCGGTCGTTGGGCAACTGAGCCATGACTGCGCGCAATTCAAGCCGGGCAAGCTGCAGAGCTGCAGGCAGATTCTCCACAGGCAGCTGCCTTCGAACATGCAGGGCGGCGACAGGCTGTCCGGTTGACGCCAGTGCGGTCGCGAGCCCTGTCTGAGCTTCCACGGAACTCGGGTTCACACGCACAACGGCATTGAATACCTCCAATGCCTGGTGCGGCCGATCCAATGCCAGCCAGCACCGTCCGATCCGCACGCTGGCCAGCTGATACAGCTGGGAATCTGTAACGGCTCGGGTCCGCGCCTCCTGAAGCCGTTTGAGCGCTTTCGCGGGCTGGCCTTCACGCAGAAAGATGCCACCTTCCAGATACAGCGAATCCGGGTCATTTTTAGAGTCAGGGGGCTCTTCCTTCTCTGCCAGCGTCGCTCGAGCCTCATCGATGCGCCCCAGTGAAATCAACTGGCTGATCAGCAGACTGGTCAGGCCTTGATTGTCGGTGGCCCGCTCAATGCCTTCTTTCAGTGTGGTGATGGCCTTCTCCATGTCACCCCGCCGCCGCTCAAACTGCGCCAGCAGAATGTACAGACGAGAGTCGTCGCGAACCTCACCGGTGACAGCCGACAGCAGGTCACCAACAGAACCCACGTCATCCTGAGAGCTGTGGGGATCTGCCAACGTCAGTTGAGCGGCCAGCATCAGTGCTTCAGCGTTGTCGGGATCCAGTTCAACAGCCTTCCGAGCGTCATCCACAGCAAGTGTTGTGGACCCCACCCGGTTGTGATGATGGGCCCGTATCAGAAATGCTTCCGGCGAAGACGGATACTTCTTCAACAACTCACGGCAGACACGACCGGCGCGTCTGGGATCGTTCAGTTCTTCGTGAAGGATTCTCGCACGGTTGGCATACGCCTGGAACACGGTCCATTTCTGATCCAACGTCTCAACTGATCGGAAGTCATCGTCTTCGACGGCCAAACCATACTCAGCAACAGCTTCGCGGTACTTGCGATCTTCCTCGCAGGCAAGCCCCAGCAGCATATGCAAAGCACCGTCTTTATCGTTCGCCTGCAACAGCTCTTCAAGATGTTCGCGTGCTTCCTGGAACCGCCCCAGCCGAAAACAAACATCGACCTGTTGACGGCGAATGTCGGTTTGTCCGGCATCAGCCCGCAGAACCGCTTCGTTGCTGCGGAATGCTGCCATCCACTGGTCGCGAGACTCGGCAGTCTGCATCTGCAGTTCGGCCAGTTGAGTTCTGGCGTCCAGGTCATCCTTTCGGAGTTTCAGATAATCACGATACCATCGCTGAGCGCGTTTTGGCTCTTTCTCGGCCGCGGCTTTGGCGCGGGTCAGCAGGGCATCGGTTAAGTGATCGATTTGCAGGCGGTGCGTTAGAATGACAACTCCGGCGAATCCCAGCGCTAACAATACGGTGATGAATAGAAACCGAGTGTTCAGCGTGCTTTCAAGAAGACGTGGATGAACAGTCTTCCTCTTGGCGGATGATTGCCGGTGGCTGTGGTCGGTGGCGTCACTTTTGTTCGATTTGCCGGCCGACGGTGTGTCACCAGGCTGGGATGGTCCAGCAGGCGGGAAGATTCCAACCGGCTGATCGGGAGGATGTGGCATAACAACCGTTTACAACAAAGGAAACGTTGGTTTTCCTGCGGCAGGGATGAGCATGAATGAGAAGTTGCACGCTGACGGCTTGGCGAACCTCGAAAGTGCGTGGATGAAAATGCGCGTCAAACAGACGGTAACTGCGCGCCGGGGCACAGTCAACGGGCTGTCCCCCCGGCGGCTCAACATCACCACACACGCAGTGCGACAACTGCCGATTGTCGTGGTTGTCCCGTCGTCCCTGATGCTCGTCAGGCCTGAGGTGATCAAGGACAGATTCAGCGAGAAAAAGAGGACAGTCTGCTTTACTGAGTCATCGTTCTCGTCGGGGGCACTGACGGGGCAGTCCCCACGATGGTGGTTTCATCGCGGCAACTGATACCGTTAAAGGAGAATGTCCCCTTTTTTGTGAGCTTCTTTGGAACGCCCGGTATTGCCTTCGCCGGACCTGCTGGTGCTTTGAAACTTTGATCAGCTACGCCATCGCCGATTCCACGATCGCCAACGCTTCGGCCAGTTGCTCTCGAGTGATCACCAGAGGGGGGGTGAGTGTGAGGACATTGCCGGACGAGATCTTGAAACTCAGGCCGTTCGATAAACAGTTGTACAGGATTCCCTCGGCCCGGTCGGTTTCGACTTCCATGGCCAGCGCCAGACCCATCCCGCGAACGTCGGTCACGATTGAGTTTCGCTGCTGCATGCCTTTCATCGTTTCGAGGGCTTCCTGACCGAGGGTTCGACTGTGTTCCAATAAACCTTCATCTTCGATCACGTGGAGCGTCGCGAGTGCTGCGGCGGAGGCCACGGGGCTTTTCTCGTGAGTGTAATGTCCCAGTGCCCGGTCCTGGAGAACATCCAGATCCTCCCGGATCAGCGTCGCCGCCAACGGCATGATGGCCCCACCCAGCCCCTTGCCGATCACGAGCATATCCGGGGTGACGTCGAGTTGTTCGCAACAGAACATCGTTCCGGTGCGTCCCAGTGCCAAAGGAATTTCATCGAAAATGAGTAGTGCGTCATGATCGTCGCATAGCTTTCTGACGCGTTTCCAGTAGGCGTCCTCCGGTCGTTCGAGCGTGGTGCAGCGCATCGGCTCGGCGATCACTGCTCCGATGTCTTTTTCTTCGTGGAGAATTCTTTCCACGTCATCCGCATCTGCGGCCGTCCTCGGCCATGGGACGTGAAAACAACCCGGCAGCAAAGGTTCCAGCCCGTCTCGAAACAGGGCCTCACCGCCGATCGAAATGGCATCGAGCGAAGCACCGTGAAACGAATCCCACATGGAGATCGTCTTGTGCCGACCGGTCACGTAGCGCGCAATCTTCATCGCGATGCCGATGGCTGAGGTTCCGCCTGGCGAGAGCAACACCTTGTTCAGTGGTTGTGGTGCCAGTGAAGCCAGTTTTTCTGCCAGCTCCACGGCCGGTCGGTTTGTATAGCGTCGAGGACAGAACGAGAGGGTCCTCAGCTGCGTCTGGATTGCCTCAATCACGCGCGGATGGCTGTGAACCCACCTGATGGACGCTGTTCCCGTGGAAATCCATCATGCGCCGCCCCTGGTCATCGACCAGATAGATGCCATCACATGCGGAGAGGACGTTGATACAGGGGGTGGAAAGCGATTGATGCATGAACCAGCGGGCATCCTGGGCGAGCTGGTCTTTGGTCGATGTGTCCAGGTGCGTTTCCTGCCACGCCTGCCGCTGATCAGTAAAATTGACGTCGCCTTCGGTTCGTAACCATGAGTCAACAGAGTTGTTGTTCACGTTTCCAGCTTCCCCTGCTGTCAAATCAATCTTCATCGGACCGCTGGCCCATGAAGTCGGGTAATCCAAAACAGACTGCAGTATCAGTCATGCGCCATCTTTGGTGACGACAGATTGTCGAATGTCGTCGCGCGAACAAGCCACGTCTTGCTGGAAGAGGCGTTCGCGCCTCTGAAGCAATAGGGTCGAACAATACCAGATGCTGATGAATTGTCCCGTGATTCCCAATCGGCGAAATCAACCCGGTTGCGTCATTGGTCGCCAAATTCAGGATTGCCAGAGTGCAACTTCGGTTGCCGGAGCATCGCCTGAGCGAGCTCACTGCCGCCGACCGCAAGTTCCCGGGTCTTTTTGGCCGGCACCGACAGACCAGTCGTGGGCTGGTCTGATGCACGGTTGGAATATCGTTTTTTTGTTTTGTGAATGATCAGGCGGCGGTTTGGTATTCGGCGTAGGCAGTCTGTCGTT
>JBDOMX010000411.1:0-5716 GCA_039831615.1 Planctomycetaceae bacterium | reverse complement strand
AGTCACCCCACGCGCCATCCTGCCGCTGCATTCGCTCAATGTGGATTTGCTGATAGTCCACATGCTCCTGAATCGACCGATAGTCACCGGTGATGTGGAGTGCTTCCCGAATCTTCTTCCGCTGTTCCCGCAGATCGACGATCATGCGAACTGAGATCCCGGACCGCCATTCCACCTTGCGGTTGGCCGTTGGCAGAATCGCCCCGGCGCCATAGCCGCCCCCGAGATCCTCATCCCCGCCCTCACCAGCGAAGACACCGTCTCCTCCGCGTCGAGCACCGAAACCGAGTCCTCCTCCTCGCCGCCCACTCATGCGACCGCCGAGCAACAAGCCTGCAATATCTCCGGTCAGGCCCGGCTGAGTCAATCCAACATCCGAGGAGCCAGCGTCACCACCAAACCGCAGCATCGCTCGCTGTCGTACCGGATCGAATTCGTCGGCCGCGTCGTTATCGTTGGCGGCCAGTGCACCGTTTAATTCCAGATCCTCCTCATCCAGCGGCAAGGCCAGAGGAAAAGCGAGTGCCGACACCTCTGGCTGTCCAGGTGCAAGAACCACCACCCGTTCCTGTTTCTTACGAGGTGGGACCAAAGGCTCATTCCAGACCGTCGGCATGGCAAACTGACCGAAGCCAATCCGTTCGCGACGACCCAGCTCTCCCGCCAGTTCCTGAATGTCGGGCATCGGATTGCCGGCTGCATCCACTGTGAAGGCCTTTTGCTGGTCCTCGGGCCAGACCTTCTTGTCAAGGATCTTCTTGCGGACGCCTTCCGCCATTTGCTCCAGCTCGGGAGGCGTCACCGGTGCGTGCTCCCACGATGCTGAGGCGAATCCCCAAAGCACCAACAAGGCCACCGTACCACCCACCAGCTTCTCGCTGTGGTTAATCGTGAAAGCTTTGAAGTCAAATTTGGCAGCCATCAGTTCTCACTCCACTGGTCCACAGAAACCGCCCCGAAGGAACATCGCTACTGACACGGTCGACTGAGCCGCAAGATGCGACTCAACCAGCCCCGGTCATTGTTGAACCACAATTCGTGATCTGCAAAACACCCCGCATCAACATCCATCATTCACCGGTGGGAACAGGGCCATCGCCCGATTCGTTTGACGTGTCATCGACCGGCCGTTCATCATCTGTGCCGTTCGCCGCTCCATCATCGGCGGCCGATGCATCAGCAGCTGGCATCGACGATTCGTCATCGCCAACCGCCGTCTCATCTTCCGGCGCGGTCGAATCTGCCCCGTCGGTTGTTTCCGAGGAAGCGTCTTCGTCAGCAGATTGCGCCGATTCATCCGCTTCTGCCGCCTCAGCTTCTTTGGCCTCCATCTCTTCGGTTTCTTCGACCGTCTCGTTTTCTTCCTTTGTCCGGTACACGGTCAGCAGACCACCAATCTGCAATTCCGCCAGCAACGGATCACTGACCGCAGCCATCAACTGAGCCTGCCCCTTTTCCGCCAGGATGGGGTTGTATTCCCTATTTGCCAGGGCGTCGAGAAAACCACCGCTGCCCGCGCGCGGCCCGGCACTCCCACCGCGTTTGCCGCCAGGCCCACGGACTCCTCGACCAGCCCCAGGTCCACGCCGACCAACTCCTAATCCACTTCCGCGCCTTCCTCCGCCCAGCAGACCACCCGACGCTCGTCCGCTCATCAACCTCCCAAATCCCGATCCACCATCGCCTTCATCAAAGTCTGAATCATCGTAATCGTTACCTCTCGAACCTCGGCCCATTCCCCCGGATGTTGGCCCGCCCATGTTGATGAAGTTGGTGTCGACTCGTACGATCTCGACAGGAAACGACGAGTTGGTCAGCTCGGTGAGCAGCGCCGGAATATACGCGGGTTCGACCTTGACGTTCAGCAGAAAGGCGCGCGTCCGATACTCTGCCGCATCATCCACGTAACGCCCATCGCCTGGAGCCCCTGCGCCCCCCGCTCCGCCACCGCGAAAGTTCCCCCGACCACCACCACCGAATACACCGTCACCTTCATCCTCATCGAACGAGCCCCCGAATCCACCTCGACCCCCGTAGCCGGAATTGTCCTGCCCAAATTCCTCAGCCAGCAGGTCGCTGCCATAACTGCCGGCGAAAGCCGCACCCGCGTTGGAGCGACCACCCGTGCGACCGCCAGCCACACCCCCGCTCCGCGACGGACCGCGACCACCACCACCACCACCGAACACACCGAACACACCGTCCCCTTCATCCTCATCGTACGACCCGCCGAATGCACCTCCCCCACCGCCCCGCATCCCGCCGGCACCGCCAGTGGTCCCCGCTGGAACACGATCGCCCCCACGCAGGTACAATGTCAACAACTGTCGAACGGGTGCTTCCGCCAATCGGCCCGCCCCGGACTCTCTGTTGACTTTCGCAATGGACTCAAACAACGACCGTAACAGCCAAAGGTCCTCCTGAGCATTCCAGATTTCGGAAGCGGTGGGCGGATTATAATGCCATTTCCCAACGTCCTCTTTCGTGATGCCTTCCACTGAAACAGCGATCATCCCCTTATTATCCTGCACGATGAACGGGTCCAGCACGCGCAATTGCTGAGTGAAATGAAGATTGTAGAGCTTCCCGTACTGACGTCTTAACGCTGTTTCCCCGATCGGAGCCCCGAAAGAACGCGGGAGCTCCGCGGCAATGCTCTCCGGATAGGTCCGATACTTAATCTGCCGACCATGCAGCTCAAGCTCAGCGCGTTCGAATTCACTCTGGTGCTTGTCATTGATGAGCTTCGCCTCGCTCGTGTACACCGAATTGGGCGCATCCTCGCCGGATTTTGCGTCATTCTTGGCAGTTAACAGTTTTGCCTTGTCCTTCTTGATCTGCTCGAGCAGGCTACCGGTCGCCAGCAGCCAGCCACTCACCGCGAAAAGGACAACCAGACCGGTGCAAATCCAAAAGATCTGCTTCAATACAGGTCGCAGTTTTTCCATCGTTCTGCCTCAAATAATTCTAGTTTGCCAGACTGGATGTGAGTGTTTCAACAGTCGATCGAAGGCCGGATTCGCCGGCCGGAACCAGAGCTACGGAGCGGGTTGAGTCGGAGTTCCTGCCGCTCCCGGCGGTTCAGGCAATCGTTTGGCTTCAGGCATGGGGACCCATGAAAACTGCAGCTGAAAGTCTGTCCGTACCAGCCACTCATAGGAGTCGTCTTCATTCTCGAGTTCGTCAACGGGGGTCAGGATACGACGTTCGGGAACTCGTCCCAGACGCCCTCGCCCTCCACCAGATCCAAGATCTTCATCTCCACCTTCGCCGTCAAGAACTCCTCCCCTACCAAGCCGCCTGCTGATTCCACGGCGCCCTCTTCCGCCGCGCCCTCCGCCAGACCCACCAACATCTTCATCCCCGCCTTCTCCGGAGAACATTCCGCGTCCTCCCATGCGCATACCGCCTCCACCACGCCCCGCTCCACTGAGTCCCGGCCCAATGCCCGTTTCACGGTTATTGGGGTCGTAAAACTCTTCGACGGGTTCGCTCCACAGGACAATCGGATGTGAGATCCCCAACTGGCCAACGGGCACTTCATGGCCACCGTGATCAATCGCCCAGCTCCGCAACTGCGTCACCAGGGTATCTTTAATGAACGCTTCCTCGGTGTTACGGAAATCCAGGTCCTTGTGGTTGTGATAGTGATGTCCGGTGAGAGTCACAATGTATCCCTCGCCGACGGGCGGCTTCGCGGCATCTTCCCCCAGGAACTTCTCCTTCAGATTCTCGTCGGCCACAATTTGAGCATGCCAGTCGGCAACACTGGCCACACGTTTCGTGACCATGGATTCAATACGAATCTTCTTTTGCTTCGCGACTTCGACTTCGTCGAGATCGTTGCCCTCATCCTGCGGCAGGCATTCATTCACCGCCTTGTAGAGTTCGAGCCATAACGACCTCCGCTTCAGTGGCGCCGAGATATTGTCGATCTCTTTCAGCATCGTCGTGTGAGCGGTCTGCTGAGCTGCGTAGGCGGCAGTGTTATCACCGACAAATTTCTTGAGCGAATCGACCTCAGCATATGCTTCTTTGAACCGATCCGTGCCGACGGACCTCGCCACGCTGGCGGTCATCCCGGTGGAAATCCCCAGCCCCAGCAGCAGCACAGCCACGGCAGCAACTACCCACGGTTTCTTGCTGCGGATCTTTCGCTGCGTGACGATTTCAGGCGGCAGCAACGTTGTCTGAATACGCGTCTGTTTGAGCGTCTGCAAGGCCAGACCGTACGGCACCGCGAACGTCATCACGTTGTCCATAAACAACGGATCGCTTAAAACGCTGTCGCCCGTCACCCCGTCCAGATGTTCCAGCCGCTCCACTTCATACTGCAGATTCTGCTGCAGGAACTTCTGCAGGCCGGCCAGCCGGAAGCCGTTGCCAACACCGATCACCTTCTTGATTTTTGCCGTGCGATTGACGCTGCCGAAATATCCGATCGAACGCTGAATTTCGGTGACATAGTCATTGAACACCGGACGCATGGCCTGAAAAACGGCCTTCGGGTCCGGTGATTTGGTGGCGTTGCACTTAAGGTGCTCAGCCTTGGCAAATGTCAGCTTCATTTCGCGCGTCAGCGCTCGCGTGAAGTGATTGCCCCCAATCGGCACGTTGCGAATCCAGATGCTGCGTCCGTTAGACACCAGCAACGTGGTGTTGTCGGCCCCCATGTCCAGCACAATGTAGTAGTCTTCCGCATCCGGCGGATCGGGGGTCTCAGCGGTCTTGCGAAATGACAACACGTCGTACGAAAGGTAGTTGTACAATGCCAGCGGAGCGATCTGCACGACTTCGACTTCTTCGCCCTTGTTCATCAACGGTCGCATGGATTCGAAAATCAATTCGCGTTTCATCGCGAACAATCCGACTTCCGCTTCAAGCATGAAGCCGCTCTCTTCGGCTCCTCCTCCAATTGGCTGGAAATCCCAAACCACTTCGTCGAGGTCAAACGGAATCTGCTGCCGCGCTTCGTACTGGACGATTTCAGCAATCTTGCCAGGTTCCACCGGCGGCAGCTTGATGAATTTTGCCAGCGAAGTGTGCCCGGGCACACTGATTCCAATTAAGTCGTCGCCGAGGTTGTTTCGCTCAAGAAACTTCGCGACAGACTGTTCAATCAGTTCAGCCGGGACGGCATCCGGCTGGCTGAGAATCTTCGGGTGTGGGATATAGTCGAATGCTGTCGCTCGCACTGACTGACCATCATCGGTCGTTCTCAGACGAATCGCTTTGAGCCCCGCGTGCCCAATGTCAATTCCCCAGGCACTCTTTGCTTCGGCTGCCATGGCGATCTTCCGTTTTCAGACTCTGTTGATTTACACACCAGATCCGAACAAAACTACGTTCAAATCTGATTTCACACATTAGAACTGTCTTAACAACCGGGCAAAATCTGCGGTCGCATCATCAACACTGGACTCCCTGAAAGTGCAGCCCTGCGCGCCATCCATCCCGTCGTTGCTCTATCGACATCGCGTGACGTCGATTGCACCGACTGCGAAAGACCTGTCTGAAAACACCGAGATTTTCTGTATCGTCAACCATCTGAAGGGTTTATGCAAGCTTCAATTGACTCCGAAGACGGCCACCCGACGCGGCATTCCCTGATCACACATCCAATCAACGGAACTCACCATGCCAGTGGCATTAGGACGACTCGCTGTTCGGCCGAGTTCCCGAAAACCCAACAATTCACGACACGTCTTTCCAG
Organism: Planctomycetaceae bacterium; assembly: GCA_039831615.1. Taxonomy (GTDB): domain Bacteria; phylum Planctomycetota; class Planctomycetia; order Planctomycetales; family Planctomycetaceae; genus S139-18. The sequence goes on along the minus strand of JBDOMX010000411.1, from coordinate 3 downwards.
ATT
>JBDOMX010000227.1:0-5722 GCA_039831615.1 Planctomycetaceae bacterium | reverse complement strand
CAGATGGACCAGAACCCGATCCACATCTTTCAAGGTGTCGATTGCCAGTCCCAACTCGTGCGAAATTCGTTCATGCCGTTCAACTTCGACCACCTGTTCGACAAGATCGGGAACTGAATTCCCGTTTTGGTTTAATTTGCCGCGCTGCAGACGATTTCGCCAACGTCGCTGACTGCGTTTTAAATCCAGTACCGTTCTGACCGCAATTCTGTAGATCCATGCGCCCGGATTTCTACCGTCCTGCCATTGCTGAGCCTTTCGCCAGACTTTGTAAAACGACTCAACGGTCGCTTCTTCAGCCAAAGACGCGTCGCCACACACTCGCAGTGTCAGCTGATACAATCGGTTTTGATACCGGAGAATAAGTTCAGCCAGAGCCTGTTCGTCGCCCTGCTGAATACTCAACAATAATCGGCGGTCAGTGCCAGATGTGTCGTCAGCATGTGACTCATCCTCAGGCAGGTCTGAACTCAAGATCAATCCTAAACCATTAGCAACAGGACGCCGCGGTTCATAAACTGGTGACATCTTATATCGATGAACATGTCATTCAGAATAGGAATGCTGAAAGTATTGTTGAATTGACGTTTGTTACCCAGACTGTCTGCGTGGCGTCTACTGTTAGCGGCAGGACCGCGTTTCTTCAATCATAGGCCGGCGTGCGAACATTTCAATGTCCGTTGAATTCCGGTGACCGGCCGGAAATGGCAATTTCACATGAACAACCTTGTCGCGCGGCGTCTGACCTGGCTGGCTGGCGTGGTCGCAGCTGTTGTGGTTTCCGGGGCGGACGCAGGATTCGCAGCATCTGCAGAAACTTTGATTCGCGGACAACGCGTCGCCGTGATTTACAATGACGATCTGTCCGTCCGGGGAGCATTGGCGCGTAATGACCTGGTCGAATTCCTGCAGCAGACGCTTGGTGTCAGCGTGCGGTTGTGTCCCGGAGTCACCAGTGTGTCCGATGCGGACGAGCCTGTCTGCGTGCTGTTCGGGACGCGGACCGACAACCCGGCGATCGCGCGACTGGGCAACAATGACTTTGATCTTTCTGATGAAAAGCTCGGGCAGGAAGGTTGCCGTCTGGTTGCCGGCAACGTTGGCTCAAAACTGGTGCTGGTGTTGACGGGAAAGACACAGGCCGGTGCCTGCCACGCCGTCTATTCGTTTCTTGAGAACGAACTGGGCGTCGGTTTTTTTATCGACGGCGACCGCGTGCCGCGACTGGAGTCGGTCGTGCTGGCCGATCTCGACAGGACCGAAACGCCGGCGGTCCCTCTCCGCGGGTTGTTCTACCACCACACCTGGCAGCATCCTCACCGCAATTCCTGGCGACTCTGGGGCATTGAGGGCTGGAAAAAGAGCATCGACTGGATGCGCCGCAAGCGGTTCAACTTCATGCCGATGATTCACGACTCAGGCGGCTATCTGTGGGGCGACGTCATCTTTAAGGCATTTCCGAAGATCCCTCAAAACCAGGAGACACTGGCGCATTTCGTTGTTGATCCTGCCTGGCGACGCGAACTGAATCACGAGATATTTTCTTACGCACGGGAGAGCGGAATCAACATCGCGTACAACCTGTTCTATTCTCAGGTGCCGGAGTTTTTTGCTGACTATTACCCGGAATTGAACTATCACGAATTGAACATGAAGAATGTTGGCATCAATGCTGACCAACCCGAGTGCCGGCGAGTCATGCGGCAATACTGGAAGGCAATTCTGGACACATACGGCCGTGACGACTCCCACATTTACCTGGTGTGTTCTTATCGGCATGAACGACTGCTGCGTGAGGGATTTAAAAACAAGAATTCAATGACCAACGACGCTTTGCAGGTGCTCAAAGAGCTGGACCCGAAAGCAACGATGTACATTGAAACGTGGTGCTGGAAATACCGGGACGAAGAGGTCAAGTCTCGAAAGACACTCGATGAGAATGCGATTCTGGAATGGCATGATTTCGATCTTGGTGTTCCCAAAGAAGTCGGCGTCGTGGAATGGGACGTGCGGCGGATGCATCCCGACGGATTTCCCCGAGGGTTCGGCGACCGGCCGTTTATCCAGTTGACACATTCCAATATGGAAGGCTGGTGGCCGCCCAACGCGCATCGCAATCATCCTCAGTGGCTGGTGGATTACTTCGGGGAATCGATCGATACCGGTGCCAACGGTGTGTTGTTTTTTCATATTCAGGCCAACACGAATGAGATTGTTGCCGATCTGGCGGCACGAATCGGGTGGGAGGGAAGGCCTGACGTAAAACGTTTCTATCATGACTATGCTCGACGACGATTCGGTGCGAAGGCGTCAGAGGTGCTGGCTGAAAGTCTGTCGCTGCTGTGCGATGCGGTTGACTACGGTGCGAATCGTCAGCTGAGCCCATTCCCGGAAATGATGTATCCTCTTGTCCCCCCCGCTTATGATGGAAGCGCCGAGAACTATCTCGTTGAGCTTGAAGAACAGGGTGACGCGCGCCGGAACTGGATCAACGAGAGGCTGCCCGTCTTTCAGGCACGCGGCAAAACAGCTGCTGAGGCCGCGTTGCTGGCGCGGTCAGCAGCCCCCCGACTGCAGAGCGAACCGTTTTTCCAAAAATACCTGTGGGAGCTTGACTATGTGGCTGCTCGTTACGAGGGTATTGAAAACATGTACAAAGCGCATCTGCTGGCCGAAGAAAGGCCTCAGGAAGCCGCTCGACATTTTAACCGGGCCGTCGATGCCTTTTATTCGGTCAAGGAACTCTTCCGCGATCAGCCCGGTATTCGCATGTCAGAAATTCGTCAACTGGAGCCCGAAGTGCCTTATACGGCGGCTTTCCTGGAAGATTGGGAAACGCACGGTTACTGGCAGCCACGTGTGAAGTCGATGCACGTGATCTGGGAACGATTCGATCACTTTGAAAAACTGATTCACGCGATGCGTCCAAAGGGATTACCTGCTGAGGACTGATCACACAACACCCTTTGTACCTGGAATCGCGGTGCGTCTCGAATGGGCAATGTCCAGTTTCATCTCCTCGACTGGTTCTGGCTGACCGCCTATCTCATCGTGATGGTGGTCAGTGGAATCATTTTTTATCGACTGGGGCAGCGCAGCGAATCGGACTTCTTTCTGGCTGGTCGAGGTTTGCCCTGGTGGCTGCCGGCAGCATCGGTGTTCGCCACACACACGGCGACCGACTCACCAATGTGGGTTTCGGGCACCGTCTATGAACACGGCATGGTCGGTGTGTGGCCCATGTTCTATGTCGCCTGGTGCGCCGTGAGCGCTTTTGTATCGACCCGCATCTATCGACGCTCGCTGGCCTACAGCCAGGCCGAATGGCAGGTGCAGCGTTTTGGCGGACTGGGTGCCGAACTGTTGCGCGGCTGGACCGCGGGCTGGCAGATCTACATGCAAATGATGATCATGGGCTGGGTCGGCATGGCAATGGGCAAGGTGTGTGGATATGCCTTCGGCTGGGATGCCTGGATCGGTCTCACCGTCTTTTCTGCCATCGCCGCGGTCTATGCTCTGGCGTCGGGATACTGGGGCGTGATCATCGCGGACTTCCAGCAGGGTATCATCGCCTTCTTCGCGATCATCATTGTTTCGGTCTGGGGTGTCTACGCAGCTGGCGGTCCTGACGGGATCATTGACCGGCTCACTGAGATGGGTGAGCTTGATCGCTCCAGTCTCTTTGCCTGGACGGGCGTGGTAGAGGGAGACTTTTCGTTGCTGTTTTTCCTGACCATGCTGGTCTTTGCGTATGTCGGTGGCGTGGGCATGGGGATCAACGTTGATTGGTACTCCGAGGCGCAACGCATCCAATCGGCTCGCACGGTTCGCGACGCCTCGTACAGTATCTGGGCCGGATCGGCCGTGTTGATGGTCATTCAGACTCTCTGGGGCGTTGCTGTCCTGGCATTCTTCGTGATGACGCCGGACCTGACAGCGGACGGGTCCCTTGAACAGGACCCGGAACTCGCATGGTATCGGGTCGGTTTCGAAAACCTGCCGGTGGGCATGATTGGCTTTTTCTTCGCGGCGATTGTGGCAATTCATATTTCGACAATTTCAAGTTCGCTCAATGTTGGCTCCTTGTACTGGACGCGGGATCTCTACCACCGTTATGTGAATCCCGAGGCCAGTCAGTCGGACCTTGTGCGCGTGGGCCGCATTTCCACGTTTGTCCTGTTGCTGGGTTCATTCGTTTACGGGTTCATGATGGAGAGCGTGGCCGACTGGCTGTTCTTCGCCATCTGGATCATGGCGGCGGGGGTCTGGCTGCCCAACATCCTACAGGTGATCTGGTGGCGATTTAACTCATGGGGTTACCTGTCGTCGTGGGTCATGAACCTGGGATTAAGCTGGTTGATCGTGTGGGTTCTGCCGTATCTGGGTGTCATGCCGCAACTGTCTGACTCGAACCAGTTCTGGGTGCTGGTCGTGATCGGGATGTTCATTTATTTCCCGATCACCTTTCTGACCAAACCGGAGGAGATGGATCATCTGGTTCGGTTCTATGTCCAGTCGCGTCCGATTGGATTCTGGGGCCCTGTTCGCAGGGAAGTTGCGCGGCGAGGTCTGGAGTTGCCGGAAGAATGGTCCAAAGTTGATTTATGGGCCGTTATCTTCTCCTCAATGTCCTATTTCCTGCTGATGATGGGATCCGCGCTCTGTCTGTTGTTCCCCGCGACCGGTATTTTGACACTGGTATGCGGAGCCGTGTGTGCGATCATCATGTACCGGATTATTGATCCAAAACTTCGCGCGTCATCGGTTGACTACGAAACGCATCAGCAGCAGTATCTGGAAGAGCTGGAACAAAACATGAAATGGAACCAGGACTCGACAGGAACACACTAATGGATGAAGGGCTTCGACAGGGTCTCTTGACGGCCATTGGCATGAGTATCGCCTATGTTGCCTCCGGTCTCGGAATGCTCTTTGCCTGGCGAGGTTATCGGAAACAGCAGCGACTCTCTGCGCAGCGAAACGATGATCGGGGCGAAGTCCAGTGAATGATTTCAGTCTGTTCTGGAGCATCATTGTTCCCGGAGCCGTGTTGATCCTGACGATCATGGCGACCACGAAAGTCTATCGCGACGTCACCGATCCGCCGCCCACCAATCAACCGGAAGACAAAGCGTGACTCTTCCGTGGGTCGAAACAAAGGCGTTTCAGGATCAGGTGGTGCTGATCGTCGGTGCCGGCCAGGGCATCGGTGAAGGTCTGGCCCGACGCTTTGCCGAAGCCGGAGCGGCCGTCGTCGCCTGTGACTGTATTGCCGAGCGTTCCAAAGCCATCGAAGAATCGCTGAAGTCAGAGGGCCTCAACGTCAGCGGATTCACGGTCGATATCACAAGGATGGATCAGATTGAATCTCTGTTTGGGCGCGTGCTGGCCGAGTTCCCTCGCCTGGACGTTCTGATTAACAGTGCGGGTTTCAATCGCCGGGTGCCGTTCCGCGAAACGGACGAAACATTGTGGGACCAGACGCAGAACGTCAACCTGAAGGGGCCGTTCCGGTTGTGTGCGCTGTTCGGCAAGCGGATGGCCGATGCAAATGGCGGCTCCATCATCAACGTGAGTTCGGTCGCTGCAGTGCAGCCGACCGCCGGGGGCGGCATCACAGGCCCATCCGCTTGTCGCCGAGAGGTGAGAGGCGAGAGGCGAGAGGTGAGAGCGAGAGGGTGGGAGGCGAAAGGTGATCGAGAAGCGGAGAGCGAGCGGGGGG
>JBDOMX010001192.1:0-25159 GCA_039831615.1 Planctomycetaceae bacterium | reverse complement strand
GACCAGCAGCCTGAAAATGACAGCGAAGCGGCTCAACTGCTCGATATGATCCGGTAAAAGTGCGCGTGACAGGAACACACGTGGCGAAAGCGTTGTCGGGCGCTAGATCAATTTCGCACCGGCCAGTTTGTGAACTGCCTTCCATTCGGAAGCCGCGACCGGTGTGATCGACAAACGGCAGCCTTTGGCCAGCACTTTCATTGTGGCAGTGGACTTGTGTTGCTGCAGCATTTCCCGCGTGACAGGTGTATTGAAGATCTGTTCCAGCCTCACATCAACCATGAACCACCGTGGATTGTCCGGGTCGCTTTTGGCATCAAAGTATTTGTGTTCGGACTGAAATGCAAAGTGATCAGGATAGCCGTCTCGAACCACTCGAGCAGTGCCGGCAATAGACATGGGAGAGATACGGCTGTGGTAGAACAGCACACCGTCGCCCGGCCTGATGTCGTCACGCAGCATGTTCCGAACCTGATAGTTTCTCACACCTTCCCAGGTCGTCGTCTGACGGGCCTCCTCCGCCAGATCGTGAATTGAATAAACGTCCGGTTCAGACTTGAAAAGCCAGTAGTTGGGTGAGTTTGCCATAGCGTCGTGGTCGTGTCGTGCTGGAATCGCTGGACAATAAACCGGTCGGCATGTTGTAGTCCTCTCACAGGCAATTCACCAGTTGGCAAGTTGCCAAAACCGGATCACCATCCGGTTGATTCATTCTTTTCTCGAAGACACTTGTGAATTCAATGGCAGGTTCAAAACGCGAACGATTGAAACCATATCCCAGCCCGGCCGCCTCGCTGCCGGCGATGGATCGGGGTCCATGGGAAGTCTGTATTGCGGGCGAACTGGCCGAAAAACAGACGGAACTCATTGGACGGCTGACGGAGGTCCCGCCGGGCAGTCGAGGCATCGTTTGGTTCGATTCATGTGGAGGCAGCGTGTACGCGGGTTTGGCGGTCGCAACCGTCATTCGTATCAGGAATCTCAAAGCGACGGCTGTGGTTTTGGGAGAATGCTCGTCCGCCGCCCTGATGCCGTTCGCGGCCTGCCGCCAGCGGTTCGTGACCCCTCTTTCCACTCTGCTGTTCCACCCGATGCGATGGCAGTCAGAAGAAGATGTGCGTCTGGAAGAAGCGGCCGAGTGGGCTCGACATTTTCGCCATCTCGAGACGCGACTGGACGAATTGCTGATTCAGCTGTTTCCGATCACAGCCGGCGCACTGCAAAAATGGAACATTCCAGGACGCTTTGTCGACGGCCCGGAGCTGGCACAAGCCGGACTGGCTGAGCTGATTGATCCATTTCAGTCGGATGATTGCTGGAAAACGATCCGCTCAGCGTAAATAATCAGCGGCTGCTTAATCCTGCTGTATGTTCCCCACGACCGGAGCCCCCAATGCGCATTCGAGCGGCAACATTGCTACTGACGATCCTGCTGTGTGGTGTTCACGCGGCCCACGCCGCGGAAACCCGCGTTCTGATGGTCACACAAAGCGCGGGATATCGGCATGGATCTGTCACGCGGGAAGACGAGCAACTCGCTCCGGCCGAAGTCGCCATGATTCAGCTTGGGCAGCAGTCCGAATTGTTCACGGTCGATTGTACTCAGGACGTGGCCGCGGATTTCACAAAAGAGAATCTCCGGAACTACGACATCGTGATGTTATACACCACCGGGGCACTGCCGATTGACGAAGCGGTTCTGGATTACTTCTTCAACGTGTGGCTGAAAGAAAAAGGCCACGGTGTCCTCGGGTTTCACTCGGCCACCGATACGTTCGGAAACTATGAACCGTACTGGGACATGATCGGCGGGACATTCAAAGCTCATCCCTGGAATTCAGGCGACACGGTGACGATCAGCATCCACGAACCCGATCACCCGCTGATGCAGCCCTTCGGCACAGAGTTCCGGATTCGTGACGAGATCTACGAGTACCAGCACTGGCAACCCGCAAAAGTGCGTGTGCTGATGAGCCTCGATATGGCAAAGTGCGAAAAGAAAAAACCGTACCATGTGCCAGTCGCCTGGGTAAAGTCGTACGGTGAAGGTCGCGTCTACTACAACAATCTGGGCCACAACAGGGAAACGTGGTCCAACGAAGCGTTCCTCAAGTCGATCACTGTCGGCGTCAAATGGATTCGTGGCGAAGTGGAGGGGCCGTCGACTCCGAACCCCGAGGTCTCCGCGGGTCAGGAAGATCTCGCCCGCAAAGTCACCGTGAAGTGACCGACGTCGCCGCGCAGCATCTCGCTCATTCCGATTCACAGATTCCTGTCACGACTCGGCAGGCACACTTCATTTCACGGAGTACCGTCGATGACCTCAAAACATCAAAATTCCAGTCGCCGGAGCTTCCTCCAGACATCATCCGCTGCTGCGGTCGCCGGTGCAGCAGTACTGAATAATCTCAGCGCCGTGCAGGCCGCTCACACCAGCTTTGATGAAACAATTCGCCTTGGCCTCATTGGCTGCGGAGGTCGCGGGACCGGAGCGGTGCAGCAGGCAATGAATACAACGGGCCCCACGAAACTTGTGGCGGTGGCCGATGCCTTCGAAAATAACCTCGAACGCTGCCTCCGCGGCGTGCAGGGCAGTCACGGTGAAAAAGTCGATGTCCCAAAAGAACGACGGTTCACAGGATTCGATGCCTACAAAGGAGTGCTCGAACAGGATATTGATTTGGTCTTGATTGCGACGCCGCCGGGATTTCGGCCATTGCACTTTGAAGCTGCTGTCGCTGCCGGCAAAAACGTCTTCGCTGAAAAACCAGTGGCCGTCGATGCGTCGGGTGTCCGACGTTTCTTAAAAGCTGCTGAAGAATCAAAAAAACGCGACCTGCTGGTGCAGATTGGCCTGCAGCGACGCCACGAACGAGCCTACATGGAAACCATGCAGCGCGTAAAAGATGGCGCCATTGGCCACATCGTTTCCACTCGCGCCTACTGGAATGGTGGCGGCGTCTGGCTCCGGCCCCGCACGGATGAACAAACCGAAATGGAGTATCAAATGAGAAACTGGTACTACTTCAACTGGCTGTGTGGTGACCATATTACCGAACAACACATCCACAATCTGGATGTGATCAACTGGCTAATGGACGACTTTCCTGTCAAAGCCCAAGGGCAGGGCGGCCGTCAGGTACGTACCGGGAAGGAGTTCGGTGAAATTTATGATCACTTCTCCATCGAATACACCTACGGCGAAGACAACGCGATGGGCGACAATGTCACGCTGCTCAGCCAGTGCCGCCACATTCGCAAGTGTTGGAGTCGAGTCAATGAATATGCAGCCGGCTCAAATGGCTCAGTTGACTTCGGAGGAGCAAAGCTATTCGATGCGAACGGCAAACAGACATGGGAATACGGGAAAGGTGGTCGGGGCGGCCATCAGCAGGAACACCATGACCTGTTCGCTGATTTCCGTGCCGGGAAACGTCCCAATGAAGCGGAGTACGGTGCAAAGAGTACGATGACATCAATCCTTGGCCGGATGGCGGCATACTCGGGCCAGGAAATCAGCTGGGATGACGCCATCAGCTCGGATCATCGACTCGCTGATGTCGACAACTACCACAGCTACAGCGACACAGCGCCCGTCCAGCCGAAGGACGATATGACCTACGATATTCCGATGCCCGGAACCTACAAAGCCCTGTAGAATCCGTATCAGTCTGCAAACCGGATTCGCCGGCGTTTCGCGCGGTCGAGTGCCAGGTCGCGTTCTTCCTGGGTCATTTCATAGACTGCACGCAGCTGGGATTCCATCGCCGAAGTTAACTCTTTGCCGCGGCGAGGCATCGCGATACGTGCAGCTTCCAGACCGCTCTCGAGTGTCCAGTTCATTGACAGGCTGCCGGAACTCACGCTGCTGAATGACGGCACGTGACGTGGCAACAGCCCGCCCGCCGGCAGCACCATACTCATGACTCCGATCGAACTCCCGGTGTTGAACATGCTGTCGATGGCGGTCTTCGAGTGATCTCCGAAAAACGTTCCCACCTTATTCATGCCCGTGTCGATCGCTCGTCCTTGGAGCGGCACTTTCACGTTGCTGTAGTTGTTCTTCAGATCCGAAGTGGTCGTCATTGCTCCAATGTTCACCCACGGACACACATAGCTGTGCCCGAGGAAACCATGGTGGTACTTGGTGACATAACCATGCAAAATCGACTCTTCGATTTCACCCCCCACACGGCACATGGGCCCAATCGTTGTACCTGCCCTCACATGAGCCCGAAATAACTGGGAGTTCGCACCAATATGGCATGGTCCTTCGATCCGCGTGAAAGGCTGCACATGCGCGCTGGCTCCAATCGACACTGGGCCGCCTCTCGCATCGATCACGACGTACGGGTCGATCGTTGCCAGCTCGGAGACGTAGACGTCCGTCGGTTCGCCCAGACACTGGACGTGATCCGCCGCCGGCAACTGCGAGACCCCGGCATCGGTGAAGTCGCGATGTAGCTGAGCCGTGTTTTGGCTCACCAGGTCCCATGGGTACCGAACCATGATGCCTCCGGCGTCGACGCCCGGCCTGCTGGATGCCAGATCCGACAGCAAATCCCAGCGCCCTGTCAGCTCCTCAACTTCGCGGCCGTTAAGAATGATCCAGGCAACTTCAGCATCAACGATTCCAACCGACCCGCCAGCGAACGATTCGACAGTCAGTTGACCCCGTGGCATCCAGCGGCCATTGACCAGCAGAGTCACTCCCTGAGTCATCCAGGAATTGTCATTAACGTGACAGTCCTGATGAGACTCGGCATAGACGTCCGCCAGCCAGGGACGCACGGCCACTCCCCATTCTTCAACCGGCAGTGCTGATTGAATGCGTGATCGCAGGCATAAGCGGCCACACAGCAATTCAAACGCCGGTCGCAGCAGCGCAATCGGAGCCAGCTCATCGCAGGCCTGGTCTTCGAACAGGAGAACACGCATCGACTTAATGTCTTACGCGGTGAGAGTCGGGATCAGGAATTGTCGTGCCGCAGCCGGACTTCATGGCTCGGTGGACCGACGGCAGCGTCCCGAACCGGAAAACGCAGGCGGGACCGGCGTCGTTCCATTCACTGAAACCGCTGGATGTGACACGGCAGCAATACGCACGGTACAGGAAATATCACCATCGCTGCGACCCCAGATTGTCCGACTCAACTGATGAGCAGAACCCTGATTCGACGGAAACTGATGTCGCGAATCGCGGTCGGTCCCAACGACGCAGTGGCGGATCGACTCTCCGTGGAGAGGTGCGGGCTCAAGCAAGGTCACCCGAGCCCAAATGAACGATCCTGGGGATCGACCGGGATGTCGATCTACCGAGCCGCCAGTTCGGGATTTTCGCTGTCTTCGTCCTGAGCGACTGCCGAGCCGACATCGGACGCGGTGCTGTTGCTGTCAGGGATCTCGAATTTAGGAGCAGCGAAGTCGTCGTCGTCATCATTCGAATCGTCATCCGCCGCCGGACGGTTTTCGGACGTGGAGGTATTGCTGTTCGAATAATCGATATTTCGTGGACTGGAAGACCCGGTACGAATTTCGTCTTCGAAACCACTGACGCCTTTTTTGAATTCAGAGAAACCCTTGCCGAGATTTCGAGCCACTTCCGGCAACCTCTTACCGAAAAGCAGCAACGCAATGATCCCAACAATGATCATTTCCTGCGAACCGAGGCCGCCAGGTAAAAAACCGAGCAGGACGGTGTCATGAATCTGCATGTCGATCAGGTTGCTAAGCATAGGAACTATTCACAACTGGAGAGATGAGTGTGTCATTCAATGATCCGGTGCGAATCCGTCGGATTCAGGACTGGCTCTCGACTTTTTCCGGTGGAGCCTGACTTTCGACAGGTTGCATCGGAGGTGACTGATCGTCGTCATCCAGATCGTCCTCCCCGTCCTTGATCCCCTTCTTAAACGCACTGAAACTCATCCCCAGCGACTTGGCTGCTCCCGGCAAACGATTGCCGAAGACGAGCAGCACGATGCCGGCAAGGATCGCGAGTTCCCAGGGACCGCCACCAAAAAATGCCAGAGTGGGCACGGATTCAACCAACGATGAAACGTTCATGACTGAGTTCCAGGCAAAGTAAAGTCCTCAACGTCACGTGAGATCGCCAGACTTGATTCACTGATTAGTGCAGAATTCGGCGATCTTATTCAAGGTTTTGCTGCAGAATTTCCGGCAATGTTGAGATTCATGGCCGGTGTGCAGCGATTACAAAGGTTCAAGCCGAGGATTCCACCGAACCCGGGCACAGGACCTGCTTTCATTCTACCGTGATTCGGCCCTAAATCAACGTCCTGCCCGGTGCGGGGCAAACAGGATCCATGGCTGGAAACACGAGAACCGCGTGCTATCCTGACAGGGCACCTCTACTGCCGGAATCGGTCATTCCAATTTGAACGCAGGTTCTCTGAGCACGAAAACTTCCCATGGCAGGCGAAACAATACTTGTGATCGAGGACGACCGAGAGGTCTCCACAACTGTGCAATCGGTCCTCAAATCGGCCGGTTATTCGGTCCTGTTCGCCGCCAATGGTCAGGACGGCAAACGACTCATCGATTCGCATGATCCGGATCTCATCGTGACCGACATGATGATGCCAAGGATGGGCGGCTTCCCCGTTCTGGAATATCTCCGGAAAAAGGACAACCCGCCAGGCGTCATTATGATGACGGCTAATGAAGGCAGTCGTCACAAAGCCTATGCGGAGATGTTGGGGGTCGTCGACTATCTTCGCAAACCCTTCGCGATGGAGGTCCTGCTGGAGTCCGTGAAGCGGGCACTGAGCAGTAACTCGGAGTCAGGATCAGAGTGATTTCGAATGATCGGCAGTATTTGCCGGTGGATGTTTGCCCAATATTCGGATTGGCACAGCGGCACCGGTCGTAACGTCCGCATCGGTATCGGTCACGTTGTCGATTGCACCGCGACGATGAGTTCGAGAACGCACAATTTAACACTCACAGCAACTGTCGCTCGTGCATTGCCGCGAGCTGCGAGCTGCAACCGGTGGCGGGACTCCGGCTGAGTCACGCGAATGAACCTGGCCCCGGGACAGCGTCCACCAACGCCGGCTGTCCCTCGACTCACGCGTTTCAGAACATCTGTCATTTTCCTCGCACGGATCACCTGAATGCCAACACCGGGTCGTCCGGTCAGCGGGCAGGTCCACAGTGGAACACAAGAAATCGACATGCATGGGGGCCTTCGGCAACCCGAGGTCTCGCATCTCAATTGAAATCAGGTGGCATGGAAGCACGGCGGTCACAATCCAGCACCAACGGTCGTCGACGGCGACTACTGGCCAACCAGGACACTGACGACTTGCTGGCGGAATTTGAGGCGCTGGCGCCTCAGGCGACCACCACGCCGGCCCCGGGCACCACCGTCATCGCCCCCGATCGACAGATTCTGCATCGCATGGTTTCCGGACAGTTGTGGAAACACGGGCTAATCGTGCTGGCGGTGATGTTACTGGCCAGCGCTGCTATCTGGAGTGAGATCTATCAGCCCCTCGTACTGCAGGAGTTAGCGGCAACACGCCAGCCACGTATCAGCAAAGGGTTGGCCGGAGTGTTTCTCGTCGTAGCCGGTCAGCTCGCTCTGATAATTGGCTGGATTCGTTCTCGGAGCGCCGTGGACTTCAGCGGACGTTATCGGTGCTGGAAATGGCTTGCCGGATGCCTGGTCTCGATCGGCTGCCTGTGGAGTACAAATCTACAGGACGCATTACCGCAGCTCGCCGAGACACTGGCGGAGCCGCTGATCGGCAGTATTGGTGCTGCTCGCCGAACTCTGGTGATTGTCCCCCTTGCTGGTCTGAGCATCTGGGTATTGAGTCGCGTGGTGCCGGACATGGGCCGCCATCGATCGTCACAGGCTCTGTTCATCGTCAGCGTCCTTGCGGCGCTGGTGCGTTTACTCATGTCCTACGGTGCGAGTCTGGACGCGTTCTCACCTCCGATCCTTGATGGTACTCTGTTGACTTCTGCCGGCTTGCTGGTCTGTTCGCTGCTACTTCACACCCGATTCGTACTGTACATCTCTAAAGATCCCCCCGAGCGAACCCTGACCGCAGCAACAAGAGGCGATCAACCCGGCAGTGAGTCCGACCAACTTCAGCCGGAAACAAACGACCTCGCTGCAGAGGACCTCACAGCGGAGCCGATTGCCGCGAAGTCAGACGGGACGGCAACCTCCCAACATGGTCCTGCGACTGACAACGACAAGTCGCAGGATGTGGTCACAGAGGAGGCGACGGCATCAGCCCGGAATGCAGAGACAGTCGGGCAAAAAGAGCGCAAGCGACGTCGCAGCAAACGGGGCACACGCAAGGCCGCCTGACCGCGATAGTCCGGGTACAATTTTCCTGTGGTGCTCGAACAACTTGCGGCGACCCCCACCAGCCGGGATCATGACAGGCTCGGACTCCTTCAAATGGCAGTCGGAGTCATGCACAATGTTGGATTCCGACCTCTTCTGGTGAATGGTTCTGCTCCCCATGCGCACGACGCTGTTTCTTTTCGGGTTTTTATCCGCGGTCCAGTCCATGTCAGGTCCGACATGCAAGGCTCAGCCCGCACCGACCACCGTCACTCATCAGGACCTTAGCCGGTTCATTGATAGATCCGGGAACGTGCAACTCATTCGTACGCCGGACCACTGGGCTCTACGTCGCAGGGCCATCTTAAAAGGATTTCAAGAGGCCGCAGGGACGCTTCCCTCTCGACAGGACCTTCCGGCCTTCGATCTGCAGATTACCTCCGATGAGATGTTTCAGGGCGTTCGTCGACTCAGCGGAACCATTCAGGCTGGCGCCGCTGAGCGCCTGCCATTGGATCTCTATCTTCCAGATCAATTCCTGAAGTCCGGTGATGCGGAGCAACTGTTCGGCGCTCAAACGGCAAATGCCGTTCCCGGGATTCTCGCCCTGCATCCGACCGGAGCACCCGGAAAACGGATCATCGCTGGTGAACGTCCAAACCGGCAGTATGCCATCGAGCTGGCTCAGCGAGGCTACGTCGTTGTCGCCCCGGATTACCCGTCGTTCGGCCAGTACTCATACGACTTTGACGCCGACTCGTACACTTCCGGGAGCATGAAGGGCATCTTCAATCATATGAGATGCGTGGATCTGCTGACCGCTCTGCGCATTGTCGACGCTGATCGGATTGGCACCATCGGACATTCGTTGGGAGGTCACAACGCCATTTTCACCGCGGTTTTTGATGAACGTATCAAGGTGATCGTCTCCAGTTGTGGCTGGACACCCTTCCACCACTATTACGGAGGAAACCTCAAGGGATGGACGAGCCCGCGTTACATGCCACTCATTCGAGAACAATACGGTCTCGATCCTGACAAGGTCCCATTCGACTTCTATGAACTGATTGCAGCTCTCGCACCGCGCACATTCGTCTCAATCTCCCCTCTCAGTGACAGCAACTTCGACGTGGCCGGTGTTCGCCAGGCCATTCCGCTCGCCAGACAAATCTACCGACTGCTCGGTGCCGAAGAGGCGATTCAATTGTTTACCCCGGCATGCGAACATGATTTCCCGACGGATATGAGACTATCCAGTTACGAGATCATGGACCGCGTGCTGGAATTCGCGCCGCAAAGCATCGATCCGGACTACTCGACTGAACTCCCGCGAATCGGTCCCACGGAACCGGAGGGCGCCGACGCCACGTTCGAAACAGCATCCGGATACACAATTCAGCAAACCGCAGCAGAACCGTTAGTCACCGATCCAGTTGCCGTGGCCTTCGACGAAGACGGTCAATTGTACGTCGTCGAAATGAAGGGCTACTCCGAACAGGCTGAGGAGCTGCGTGGTCTGATCCGGGTCCTGAACGACACAGACGACGACGGCGTCTTTGATTCCAGCCACGTGTTCGCGAAGGGTTTCTCCTGGCCAACGGCCATCGCCGTCCATGACGGCGGTGTTTTCGTCGGGGCCGCGCCGGACATCGTTTTTCTGAAAGACACCGACAACGATGGCACTGCCGATCAACGCAACGTGGTGTTCACCGGATTCGGCAAAGGAAATGTCCAGGGGCTGCTGAACAGTTTTCGCTGGGGACAGGACGGCCGCATCTACGGGGCCACCAGCTCCGCGGCTGGTGAAATCACAACTCCCACTCAGCCCGACCGACCCACCGTTGCACTTCGCTCGCGTGACTTTTCGTTCGATCCGGCGCGACTGGATCTTCGAGAAGAAACCGGCGGTGCTCAGCACGGAATGTCTTTTGACGATTTTGGTGACCGTTTCGTGTGTTCCAACAGCGATCACGCACAAGCGATCGTCTTCAATCAACGCTATTTGAATGCCAACCCATCCGTAAAACCTGCGCCAGCCCGCGTGATGATCGCCGCCGACGGCGGACAGGCTCCGGTCTTCCGAGTCAGCCCCGTCGAGCCGTGGCGGATCGTCCGCACGAGATTGCGAGTGTCAGGTCGAGTGCCAGGCCCCGTTGAGGGCGGCGGCACGGCGGCCGGATATTTTACGGGAGCAACTGGTATTACGGTCTATCGAGGTGATGCATGGCCGCCTGAAATGCGAGGTGACCTGATCATCGGTGACGTGGGAAGCAATATCGTCCACCGCAAACGCCTTCGACGCAGAGGCCCGATCTGGACGGCCACCCGGATCGACGAAGGCAAAGAACTGGTTGCATCGACGGATGTTTGGTTCCGCCCGGTGCAGTTTGCAAATGCGCCCGATGGCTGCCTGCATGTTCTGGATATGTATCGCGAAACCATCGAACACCCGGCCAGTTTGCCACCCGAAATCAAACGACATGTGGATCTCACGAGTGGTCGGGATCGAGGGCGGCTGTATCGAATTGCACCGGATGGATACACACACCGACCAGCTCCGAAACTCAGCAAAGCGACGGTTCAGGAACTCGTGGCACTTTTGGGGCATCCCAACGGCTGGCATGCCGACACCGCGTCGCGCCTACTGTACGAACGTGCGGATCCTGCCACATCGGAATACTTGAGGGCTACACTTGCAAACTCCCTGCCGCCAGCTGCAATCGTCCGCAGACTCTCGCTGCTGGCGCACCTAAACCAACTCGATCCGAGTGTCGCTGCCGAGTTCGTGACACATCGGCATCCCCGGGTTCGCGAACGTGCGGCCCTGGTCAGCGAGCCATTGCTGAAGAACGACCAACTGTTTGCGGCTGTCAGTGAACTGGTCCGCGACAAGGACGACCGCGTGCGACTGCAGGCTGGTTTTTCTCTGGGCATGACAAATTCAGTGAATCGCGTCGCGCCCCTGACATCACTGCTGGTAAACGACGGCAACGATCAATGGATCAGAACAGCTGCATTCACATCACTCAGGGAACAATCATGGAATGCTTTCACCCGTCTGCTCGTCAACGAAAGATTTCTGTCAGCCCCGCACGCGAAAACGGTTCTGACGGAAGCCATCGGCGTGGCTCTGCGACGTCCCGATGCTCCCACCGCAGAAACCGTCGTCGCAGCGATTCAACAGATTGACCCGTCCAGCGGACTCCAGCATGACCTGCTTCAGCTGATCATCAAACTCCGCAACAATTGGCGGGACATTCCGCCAATCGCTGCGTTGACACAATCAGTCATTCTGGCGGCCGAAGAGCTGTTGGCTGACACAAGTACCGACGAATCGCAGCGCCGCCACGCCATTCAATCGCTCAGCCTCTCGACGTGGAATGCACACGGTGTCCTGCTGGTCAGGTTGCTGAATCCTGCGCAGACACCGGCAATCCAAATTGCTGCCATGCAGACGCTTGCCGACTATTCAGATGCCGATGTCGCAGAGGCCCTCATCAGACAATGGAGGGAATTCACTCCGGCAGTTCGAAAACTGGCTCTGGCCGCGATGCTGACTCGGACCGCATGGTCGCGACTGCTGCTGTCTGCCATCGACGGTGGCGAAATCAGCTCTTCAACTCTGACATCAACAGAATTGCGCCGCTTAGCAGAACACCCTGATCGGGACATCAGGCAGGCCGCGTTGCAGATGATGGAACACTCGGAAACGTCAACTCGACAGCATGTTCTCGAGGCATACCGGCCAGCACTCGTGATGCCCGGCGACATTAATCGAGGCGCACAGGTGTTTCGCACAACATGTTCTGTGTGCCACAAAGTGGGAACAGTCGGCTACGAGGTCGGCCCTAACTTGCTGAGTACCCGGAACCGGGGCAGTGAATTCATTCTGCTCAACGTCCTCGACCCGAACCGGGAAGTGCTGCCCGCGTGGCATGACTATGTTGCTGTGACCAATGATGGCCGGTCAACCAACGGGATCATTACGCAGGAATCACCCGTTTCAGTGACACTTCGGCGGGCCGAAGCCAAAGAATCAAAACCGCAGCGCAGCGATCTCGACGCACTTGTCGACACCGGCCGCTCTCTTATGCCGGAAGATCTGGAAAAGACAGTATCAATCCAGCAGATGGCCGACTTACTGGCGTGGATTCAGGCTCAGTAGCCTCGGGAGGCCATCATCCGCCCCATGTCATACGCTCCGTGAGACGATGTTGTCGGCGACCTCCGCGTAAAAAGGGAACTGCTGTCTCCACAGCGGCCGACTGTCGATTTCCGGCAACACTGCCCTGCAACCCGAATAAACCGACGGCAAGTGTCGGTCAGGCCCCGCGAACGGTTCCGACGCAACGGGCATGTTGCTTTTTCGAACGCCGCAAATTGCGAACACAACCCAAATTGCCGCATCTTCTGAGGCATCCCAGGTTAGGCTCCCTGTGCAACCGTTCACGTTGCCGGAGGAATTCTAAAAGTCTTCCCAGACCGAAGAGTCTTTGTGTGTCACCAGTTGTGATCGATGGGTACGTTGGACTCGTGGGAAGTCTCACAAAGTCCTTGTTTCACTGGCTTCCCATAGAACAATTTGCCATACACGTTTCTGCTGCGAAAGGAGTCGCGGTTCAGGTTCGATTGCGGAGATCCGTTATGTCTGTGCTTCGACTTTTGACCGTCGCCACCTGCCTGTTCTCATCGGCTGCTGCTTCAGCCCAGTTGTGCGGCATCCCATCATATGCCTGCTGCCCGCCGCAGGCCTGTGAACCGACTTGCTGCTACACAACCTGCAAGGTGGAGCAGGAAACCTGCTACCGAACCGTCTGTGAAACCGTGATGCAGCCGGAACAATACACGGCAAAAAGGACTGTTTACGAAACCGCTTATGAAGAGGTCCCGCAAACCTGTTATCGCACAGTCACGGAAACGGCTTTCCGGGACGAAGCGTACACTGTCTGTCGACCAGTCACGGAAAACCACGTGCGTGAAGAAACGTACTGTGTACAAAGACCTGTTTGGGAAACCAAATACCGCGAGTGCAACTACACGGTTCAGCGTCCCGTTTGGGAAGATCGCGTGCGCGAGTGCAAATACACGGTCATGCAACCGGTCTGTGAAACGATTGAACGCGAATGTCGTTACACGGTCATGAAGCCGGTTTGCGAAACAATTCAGCAGGAACGCTGCTACACCGTGATGCGTCCCGAAACCCGAACTCGCTGCGTACAGCGACTCTGTGGGGAATGGGTCACTAAGAAACACTCCATTCCCGGCCCGTGCTGCCCGCAGTTAGTGTGTGGTCCCTGCGGACCGACCTGGTGTATGCGTCAGGCACCACCACTGGTCATCTGCCGCCGCGTCTGGTGTCCTCGTGTGGTTCAGCAACAGGTTCCTTATACGGTCATGGTCCCACAGGTCGTCCGTCAAAGCTGTCCTGTGCAGGTGACACGCTATGTGCCGGAAACGATCGTGAAGAAAATCCCGACGCAGATCACGCGCATGTGTCCTAAAGAATGCGTGCGGAGAATTCCGTACCGCGTCTGCCGAATGGAATGTGAGCAGAAAACACAACGAATTCCTTACCGTGTCTGCCAGATGGTCTCGGAGCAAAAAACGCGTCGAATTCCATACACCGTCTGTCGTACGGTTTCGGAACAGCGAACCCGCCGGATTCCATACTGCGTCCAGAAACAGGTCGAGTATACGTCCACCCGCCGAGTCGCGAGATGTGTCCCGCGAGAAGTCGAGTACACATGCACTCGGATGGTACCGAAGCAAATCACACGAGAGGTCCAGTACACCAGATGCCGTCTGGTCCCGCAGACGATCTGCGGCGATGCCTACTCATCGTGCTCAGAGTGTCAGGAAGCACCACTCCCTCACGACGCGTCGAAGCCGCTGGAACCGGAGCCAGCACCACGAAATGAAGCAACCGATGACAATGTCACGTAGAAGCCACTGCCGTCCGGTAAGCTGACGCGGGCTATGCGAGGACCCCACGGACAACATGCGACTCCTCGACACCAGTGAGTCGCATGTCAAGTCCCTGATACTTGACTGAAAATCGGCTGTGATCGATTCCCAGCTGGTGCAGCATTGTGGCATGCAGGTCTCGAACGTGGACCACGTCTTCTACTGAGTTGTATCCGAGTTCGTCAGTGTTGCCGTACGTGATACCGCCCTTCACCCCGCCGCCAGCGAGCCACATTGAGAACCCTTTGATGTGATGGTCTCGCCCGGCGCCGCCCTTGCCCTGAAACATTGGAGTGCGGCCGAATTCACCGCCCCAGATGATCAGCGTATCATCCAGCATTCCGCGTAACTTCAGGTCCTGAACGAGGGCCCAGGTCGGTCGATCCGTTAGTCCACAGCAGGTGTTCATGTATTTCACCAAACCACCATGGTGGTCCCAGCCGCGATGATACAAATGGATGAAGCGGACGCCTCGTTCTGCCAGTCTTCTGGCCAGCAGACAGTTTGAAGCATAAGAGCCATCGCCGGGCACCGCACCGTACATATCAAGGACATGCTTTGGTTCGCCGGACATGTCCATGAGTTCCGGGACAGACATCTGCATCCGAAATGCCATCTCATACGCCGCAATTCGAGTCTCGACTGCTGGATTCAAGCTGTGCGGGTTTCGATGACGGTTCAACTCTCGGACTGTATGGATCAGGTTTCGCTGGCCTTCGCTGGTGACACCTGCAGGAGAATCCAGGTAGTGCACGGGAGCACCGGTCGCATTGAATTCCACACCCTGATGCCGTCCAGGCAGAAACCCGGACGCCCACTGGCGTGAGGCAATCGGTTGAGGATTCCTGCCTCCCACACTGGTCATGACCACGAAACCAGGCAGGTTCTGCGATTCACTGCCGAGGCCATAATTCACCCATGACCCCATCGACGGTCGACCACTGATCGCTGTCCCGGTGTTCATGAAAGTATGAGCAGGATCATGATTGATCTGTTCCGTCACCATCGAACGGATCACGCAAATATCGTCGGCCATTTTCTGATGCCACGGCAGAAAGTCGCTGATCATCGTGCCGTTGCTGCCGGATGGGCGGAATCGTATTAAGGGCCCCTGACACTTGAGCTGTTGTCCCTGCAACTGAGCGATTGGCTGTCCTTCAGTGAAGGAAGAAGGCATCGACTGACCATCCATTTCGGCCAGCTTCGGTTTGTAGTCAAATGTTTCCAGGTGCGATGGACCGCCTGCCATGCATAAGAAGATGACGCGGTTGACTCGTGGCGGCAGTTGCGGCATTTCCGACAGACCACCGTTGAGCGACGTAGGGAGAACACGGCGATCTGCCTGAGCCATTGATGCCAGTGCGGCAGTTCCAACATTCACACCTGCGCTCGTTAAGAATGTGCGACGTTGAATCTGTGCAATGGACGGCGATGGTCGTGTCATGTGATTCCTGCTCGTCTGCTCAACTACCAACAAGTGATCCTGTCAACACGTCGGACAGCCAATTGCCGGTGGAGGACCGGATCGCTGTCCGCCATCGCCCGGCGACCGGGCTTTCAATAATCTCGACCGGCCCTTCCGAGTCAGTTTCGTGTAATAAATTCGTCCAGATTCATAATGGCCCGAGCGACCATGGTCCATGCCGGAAAATCGGTCCTGTCAAAGTCCCTCGACGCAGTCAATTTGCTGTCTGGTAACTGATCCGTGGACTTCTCAGACCGCCGTGCAGTGGCACGAGCCTGTTCAAACAGACCGGTCAACAAACGGATCTCCTCTGAATCCGCCTCGCGACTCAACGCTTCCCGCATGGCGAATCGCAGACGGCCTGAAGTTTCCGGCACGGGACTCTCGGTCAGAATTCTCACGGCAAATGCTTCGGCAGCTTCGACAAATGTTGGATCGTTGAGCAACGTGAGAGCAGCCAGCGGCGTATTACTTTGTGATCGCTGTGCGGTACATTCTTCACGACTCGGTGCATCGAACGCCTTCAGCATCGGATGCAGGAATTGTCGTTGCCAGTGAACATACAGCCCCCGTCGCCACTGTCGTTCATCCTCATGATGAGTGTACGTTCGTTTGGGAAAATTCAGGTGCCGGTAATACCCCGCCGGCTGGTAAGGACGGACACTTGGCCCTCCGACATCACGGACCAATAGTCCGGCAACCTGCAGGGCGTTGTCGCGGATCATCTCCGCCGGAAGCCTCATTGATGTCTGTCGAGCGAACAGTCGGTTCTCCGGATCAGCTGCACGGAGCTCAACCGTCCAGTCGGACGACTGCCGGTAGGTACGACTCATGATGATTCGCTTCAACAGCTGTTTGACATCCCATCCGCTGTCGACAAATTCCAATGCCAGCCGATCCAGCAACTGTGGATGATCAGGGGGGGAGCCCTGGCCGCCGAAATCATCAAGCGAAGCAGCGAGGCCCCGGCCGAACAGCAGGTACCAAAATCGGTTGACAAATACTCGCGCAGTGAACAGCCCGTTTCCGTGCACCGGATCCATCAACCAATCGGCAAGATCCAGTCGAGTCGCCCGTCCACTCGACGCAGCGGTGATGGTGCCCATGAAACCAGGCACCGCCGGCTCCACAATTTCACCACTGTCATCCAGCCAGTTGCCCCGCCGCAGTACTCGCATCATCCGTGGTTCTTTGGACACACTGATCATTGTGCGGCGTGATGATTTTTTCAGCTGTTCAGCTAACTCTATGAGACTCTGCCGTGCATCCTGCAGAGCAAGATCGCCGGCATCTTCTGACTCTGACAGTCGAGCCTCAGTCTGCTGCAATTGCTCCTCAATCACGGCCAGCCGGATTCGTTCACGATGCGACAGCACCGTGAGTTCCGGGGCGCGTTTCGTCGGCAATATGTTGCTTCCATCTCGAAAGTGCTGATCCTCATCGAGGTCAGCAAAGAAAGCTGCCAACGAATAGAAATCGCGGATCGTGTAGGGATCGAATTTGTGATCGTGACACTGCGCACAACCAACGGTCGCTCCCATCCAAACCAGTGACAGGTTGCGAACGCGATCTGCCGCGTAAATTGCGAGGTACTCTTTGGGTTGAACTCCCCCTTCGTGCGATGTCTGCAGCAGTCGGTTGTAGCCCGACGCAATCTTCTGATCAATGTTTGAACCCGGGACAAGGTCGCCCGCCAGTTGTTCTCTGGTGAATTGATCAAAGGGCATATTGACGGCAAATGCGTCGATGACCCAGTCCCGATACGGTGAAATCGGATGATCCTGGTCACCATGATAGCCAACCGTGTCGGCATAGCGGAC
Source organism: Planctomycetaceae bacterium (assembly GCA_039831615.1). Lineage (GTDB taxonomy): Bacteria > Planctomycetota > Planctomycetia > Planctomycetales > Planctomycetaceae > S139-18. Next base: position 7,584 of record JBDOMX010001192.1, on the reverse strand, counting down.
CAGGTCCAGCCAATACATGGCGAGCCGCTCGGCATACGCATCGGACGCCAGCAGTCGATCCGCAAGGCGTCCCCAGGACTCCAAAGTCGGGGCCGTAGAAAACTGGGCCACCGCCTCAGGTGATGGCGGCAGCCCGGTCAAATCGAAGTGCAGCCGGCGAACCAAAGTGACAGCGTCAGCCTCAGGGGAGGGTTCCCTCCCTGCCGCCTCCAGACGCCCGAGCACAAAGTCGTCAATCCAGCCGGCAGACCAATTGCGTTGCTGTGTTTCGGGTACTGCATGCCGTTGAGGTGGGACAAAGGCCCAGTGAGCTGCGGTCGGGGCACCGTCCACAATCCAGCGACGAAGAATTTCGATTTCCTCTTCCGTCAACAGTTTGCCGTTTTCCGCAGGTGGCATGCGGAGGTCCGGATCGATTGCAGTGACTCTTTCCAGTAATTCGCTGCTGTGCGGATCACCTGGAACGATCACTCGATGCCCGTCGCGGTCTTTGAACAAACTTTCAGATTTGTCCAGCCGAAGGTCTGCTTCACGTCGTTCTTCATCCGGACCGTGGCAGGCAAAACAGCGATCAGACAACAACGGACGCACGTCCCGATTGAAGTCCGGCGAATCATCTGGCGCGGCACGAGCCGACAACGAAGCACCAAACAGGATCGAACATACCACCAGGAACCGAAACGAGTGTTCCGAGTGGTTCGTCATTCCCGCAGAACTCAATCCATGGAACCAGTGCCCGACACGCACTCTAAAAATCTCCCACAACTTCGCCGCCACCTTTTGTTGCAACTGCTTCAATGACGGTCGGATCGACGAATTCAGAGATGAAACGTACAGACCCATCTGCAAAGAGCGAATTCATACCGCCGGAGTGCACCGCACCAAAACCGTCCGGACCGCCGATGTACGGCTCTTCTGAAAAACCGCTTATCGTGAGGTATCCCTGAATGTACGCATTGGGTTCTGCGGAATCGGCCACCATCACGGTGTTGGAGGTTCCATCTGTGATGTCGCGTAGTCGCGTCTGCCGGTCATAGCCGAAGATACCAGTATTGGGATCATTGTTCTCCAGCGTCGCGGCATCCGGACCGATTCCGGCCACGCCCAGATAGTCGATCTGACCACCCGACTCGCCGAATCGAGACATACTGGGATTGAGGTACGAAGGAATCACTGCTGCAGTCACAAAGTCATCCTGATCTTCCCAGCCGGCGGCCATCTCAATCCTGTTGTACGTATTCGCCTCTTCGATGTATGGCAGAATCGAAACGGCCCAGCCCAGTCGTTGCTCTGGATCCAAATTCTCATTCTGAACGGTCCCGGAAGGAAAACTCCCGTAAACGTCGTGGTAGTTGTGCATTGCCAACCCGATCTGCTTGAGATTGTTCCTCGACTGTGCGCGACGAGCCGCCTCGCGAGCCTGTTGCACTGCCGGCAGCAGCAACGCCACCAGAACGGGCACGACCGCTGTTGACCCGACGCCGCCCACCGGCATGACAGGGACAGAACTGCGCGACAACGAACTTGAACCGGCCGAGTTCGCAAAACCAACACTCACGTTTGGAAACAGTGGCCCGGTGATTTGATCAGGAATCGGCATGTCGTCCGTATCGAATGGCATACTCAACGGGACACCGGATTCTTCGGACAAAGCCGGCAGCAACGTCGTCTCCAGTAAGGCCAGTCCCATCGGAACGAAACTCATCAACTGTGTATACCCCGGCCGCGGATCCATCACCATGAGCGACGAAAACGATGCAGGCAGATCGGCCATGGCTTCCTGGTGCTCCGCACTCGGCGACCAGGACGGCAGGTCACCGGCCTGCCGTTTGACCAGTGCCTGGGCCGCACCCGGAGTCAGACTGACCAGAAACCAATCGTCTGACACGAGAATTGTCGGTATCAGCGGAATGTTGGGGACCACAATGGTGTAGACAGTTCCGTAGTCTTTCTTCTGTTTCCTGATGGTCACCTCTTCAAGATCCGGAACCGACTGCAACATTTGCGACAGCATGTCGAGTGACCCCGTCAGGACCTGTCGATCCCTGACGCTTGCCGTCAACACCGGTGAAAATCCAAATGGCAGCATCCCTGGTTCAGAATAAAGACAGAAGACATCTCCCAATCCGGAGGACAGCACGTCGCGCGGCTCGCCGAGCATCTGGGTGAATTGTTCAAGGCCCTGGTCGAATTGAGCCACCCCCTGTGGTTCCACCAGCGCCAATCCGTTTCGCATCGTTCCCAGGATCGTGTCGACCGCATTCCGGATATCAAACGTTGCTGCCAAAAATGCGTCTGTCGTCGGCGGCAGAGGCGGCAATTCACTCAGTGTCATGTGCCGCTGATTCATAAGCGCCAGAATTCCGGTACGGGGTTCCGGTGCGATCACCTGAAACCGGTCCCACGTCGCGTTTCCTCGGTGGCCGGAGCCCATTGTCACGGCTTCCAGGTTGGCGAGACCGAGTACGGCCAGAATCTCGCGCAGATCCATTTGCTCGCCATTCGGCAGCGGCGGCAGAGGAAGAACCTCCAGACTGGCCAACATCGCCTGAATATCGATCCAACCGAGCTGGCTGACGGTAAAATCCTGTTCAGCCCGAATCGTGCCGTACAACGGGTGTTCGGTGATGTTGGGTGCGGACCCCTGCAGCGTCGCGATCACCCGGTCAGACGCATTGACCCCGGCAGCAAGGACGAGGTGCTCGCCCTCCGTCCACAACGCGACCTCCAGGCCGGGCATCGGGGCATTCGGCGGTATCGCCACTGAGATTTGCCGTCCGGCTTTTGTCCGAGTCTCGATGTTGCGGCGCATGGAATCATCAAGCTCGAACAGCATCGAGATCAGGTCGTGCTTCAGATCTCCGGCGCCGTGAAAGACCAGCACACCGTAGGGGCTCAATCCGACCGGGTCGTCTGCCGCCGTCATCGCGATGCCCAACGACATTCCGTGTTGATGAAGACTGTCCAGGGCCGTGCGAGCCAACCTGGCTGCGTCGGGACCACCTGTCGACGCCAGCATTTCCAGAATGTCAAAGACCCTCTCTCGGAGTCCGGAATCGTCGAACGCCTGCCATTGAGCCGTCTCTTTGATCGCCGGCATATGCGCATTCACACCGTCGAACTGGACAAACAACACGGAATCTTTTGGCACGAGACTCGACGGTGCGACCGTCGGAGGAGCAGGCTGAGAAACTGCGGCGGCATACCAACAGGCCCCGCCGGCCATCAGGATAACACTCAGACTCGAAATCGAATGCTTCATCGAATTACTCCGGGCTGTTGCTATATCATGAATTCGAAGGTCCTGCCAAACCGTTTGATGCAGCGAATCATCCCAGCAATCCGGGCGCCAGGCAAGTACGGAGACCTGATTCGCCGCAGGCCCCCACTGACGGATGATTGACAGGCACAGGCTGCAGGTCTAAATGATGTCGCGAGCCGTTCCGATGCCACAGCGAAGGCAGGGAATCCGGACGTTCGTTCATTGGAGTCTTCAACCATGACAGTCAAACGCATTCCACTCATCGATGTCGCTGCCGGGATTTACGAAACAAATGCGATCATTGACTCCGTGACCACTGGCGTTGATATTGCGAGCCATTCATGGAAGGTAAATCTCAAACGGTTGGCTGGTGGTCGCTCGGACGGAATTGATCTGATTGAGCTGAACAATGGGCATCTTTGCCTTTCCATTCTCCCCACCCGTGGCATGGGTATCTGGAAAGCTGAATGCGGAACACTGCCTCTGAAATGGGATTCGCCGGTCAGTCTGCCGGTGCATCCGTCATTGGTGGATCAGTCGCGGCGGAGCGGCATTGGCTGGCTCGACGGCTTCAATGAACTTGTCTGCCGCTGCGGTCTCGGCTGGCACGGAGCCCCGGGGAATGACAGGATTTGTGACGACAGCGGGGCTGTTATTTCAGAACAGTTTCTTCCGCTGCACGGCCGCATCGCGAACCTCCCCGCGCATCAGGTGTTCCTGGAGGTTGAGGACAGTGGCCTGATCAGTCTGACCGGCATCGTTGACGAAACCAGCATGTTCGGAGAACGACTGAGACTCACATCTGTCCTTGCCACACAGGCAGGTTCTCCAGAATTTTCAATTCACGACACCGTCACCAATCTCGGCGGCTCAGCGGCCGAAGTTGAAGTGTTGTATCACTGCAATTTCGGAACACCACTGCTCGGGGCCGGATCAACTTTACACACCGCCGCGACGCGAGTCACCCCGCGCGACACACGTGCCGCCGAGGGAATTGGACAGTGGGAGACATTCCTGGGACCAACTCCAGGGTACGCAGAACAGGTTTATTTCGCGACACCTATCAACGACGCCGCTGGCCAGGGACTTGCAGTGCTCAGGAGCCCGGACGGTCAGGTGGGCCTCGCACTGCGTTTCGACACATCAACGCTGCCGTGGCTGACTCTCTGGAAAAATACTCAGGCTGCCGAAGATGGCTATTGCTGCGGACTTGAGCCATCAAGCAGCCTGCCGAATCATCGAGGCTTTGAACGAGAGCAGGGCAGGGTCGTCACACTCCGGCCCGGGGAATCCCGCGAATTCGCACTGAGATTCGAGATCGCGGAATCACAGGAGCAGACGCGGAACCTCATCGAAGAAGTCTGTCAGCTTCAGGGCCAGGCCCCACGTCTGACAGAAAGTGCCCCGGCAACCGATCTGTCACCCAGCTGACCAAATACCTCATGCTTTCGTTGAACGACAAATGTACATCGACGGACGGTTCCGTCACGACTCGACGAGGTCTGCAGAAACGTGTTGCTTCTCGACCGGACAGCCTCCACTGAAAGCACCCCTGTGTTGGAATTCAAAGAAGAAGTCAAAGCCAGTATTTACGACTACCCGCGTTACTACGACCTGCTGTTCGGATCAGACTGGAAAGCTGAATTCGATTTTTTTGAAGCCTGCTTCCGCAAACACTGTCCACGGAAAGTGAGTCGAATCTTCGAACCGGCCTGCGGAACAGGACGTTTGCTGATCAAACTGGCCAACGCGGGTTATTCCGTCGGCGGCAACGATCTGAATCCCAAAGCCATTGGCTACTGCAACGACCGCTTCGCACGATTTCACCATGACCGCACCGCATTCGTGGGCGACATGTCCGACTTCAAACTGAAGCATAAAGTTGACGCAACGTTCAACACGATCAACAGTTTTCGCCACCTGCCCACAGAATCAGCTGCCGTCGCACATCTCCAATGCATGGCACGCATTCTGAGAAAAGGTGGCATCTACATTCTGGGCATTCATCTGGAACCGACAGAAGGTGCACGCATCGAAGACGAGGGCTGGACCGCTCGCAAAGGCCATTTAATGATCAATTCCTACATGTGGTCCAAAGGCGTCGACAAACGCCGACGCATGGAAATGCTGGGCATGATCCTGGACGTGTACACTCCGACAAGACACATGCAGATCGAGGATCACATGGAATACCGGACGTACACGCACGCCCAGTTCAAATCACTGGTCCGCAAGGTGCCTGATCTAAAAATTGCCGAAGTGTATGATTTCGCCTACGACATCAATCAAACAGTCAGGATCAAGCGGTCAACCGAAGACGTCGTGTTCATCCTGCAGAAGCAGTAAAGAAACCTACTCCAGCGTCGTCGCCAGAATCGCGTCTGCCTGAGCTTTCCGTTCATCGCGCAGCTTCTCCGCAAGACTGTTGTCGGTCAGGCTGAGAATGCTCACGGCCAGCAGGGCAGCATTGATGGCTCCCGCCTTGCCGATCGCCAGAGTTCCCACCGGAATCCCACGCGGCATTTGCACCGTGGCCAGCAATGAATCCATGCCGTCGAGCGCCCAGCCATTCATGGGGACACCGAGCACCGGCAGCACTGTGTGAGCCGCCACAACTCCGGCGAGATGAGCGGCACCTCCGGCGGCAGCAATAAACACCTGCATTCCATTCTTCTCGCCGCTCTGCACGAAATCGGCCGTCTGTTCAGGTGTGCGATGAGCCGACAGCACGCGACATTCATGAGCCACACCGAATTTCTTCAGAGTGTCACGGCAATGCTGCATCGTGTCCCAATCTGACTTGCTGCCCATAAGGACGCCGACCAAAGGTTTTTTATCTGCCACGCTGAATCCCTCTTTCTTTTTTCTTTGCTTGATTCCGGGTTACCGGCGTTTATCGGGAAGGATCTGTTCCGTCCAGAACCCCGGGAGGACACACTGTAAATTGTGAATCCGGTCCTGCAATCCTGTCGACGTGGCCCGCCACAGAATTCGCGATCTCAATGAGGGAGCCAATCGACTCGCCGAACATCCCGCGGCGCCGTACAGTTCACGGCAAATGCGGGCGACGATCCGGGCGATCACCGGTAAGCACCGTTGGTGGGTGCCTGCTATTCAACCTTTTCACAACATTCTTCTCCTTCTGCTCCCACACGGCAGAAACATGATCGGTCAATCGCGACATCAGCACGACTCGATGCGGCCTTGAACTGTTGCTCGATCGTTTCGGCTTCTGCTGTCTTTTTCTGCCGGCGCAGCGCTTCCTCCAGTCCGTGCAGCGCCCACATGTTGTGAGGGTGCAAATTCAAATCGTCTCGGAACACGGTCTCTGCTTTGTCAAGGTGGCCGCGTTCCAGCAGTAACCTGCCGATTGATCGCGCGCGCTGTCTGTAGCACGACCTCGCTTTGACCATCAAACATCGCCCCGTAGACCAGGAAGTGGTAGTTGTGAATCCGATATCTCGCCACCAGGGCCTCAATCAGGTCCCGCTCGAGATCCGTCGTATCATCCTTGAACAATTCCGAACGCTGCCCGGAGTTGGAAGATGGCTGCGGGTTCTCAGCCGTCAATCTGCACTCTGAATTACCCAAACCGCTTCCTGATTGTCGGATGTTCGTAAAATCGCCGGATCTCCTGTGGCATGAGCGCCAGACTTCGATACTCTGCCGTGAACAAGAGCCTTCGAAGTTCGCACAGCTTCGATTTGATTCGGTCAGCAGGCCGACGCAGGAATTGCCACAGGCTGGCACAAAATTCACTACGGGCTCTCAGGCGACAGGTCTTCTATTCGGTCTCCCGGGCAAATTCCCCGGAATCGCAGTATCGAAACGGTGAACGAAGCAGCGTCGCTTTCTGTGTTTTTCAGATTTCGATGCGCTCGCTCAATTGCCGTCGCACTTGACGCTCACGCAACGGCCACCGCCGATTGACAATCGCTGTGCGCACCCACCTGTCGGAAATAATTCAATGTCTGATCGTCCAGCTGAATCACAGCGGCCCGCTGAATCTGCGCCCAATGGCCCCCACACCAGCACCGAGGAATCCGTGGTGCCATTCAGGGACCGCGACTTCCGGGCTGTCGCCAGACAGACAGCGGCAAAATCCAGACCCGCGTCGCCAGCAACAAACAAACCGGTTCGAACCGAATCGGTTTGTAAATCTCCAGCCGTCGTTACTCCCGACCTGGTGGCAACCGCTGAATCATTTTCCGAAGTGAAACCACTTGAGGAGAACCGATTTCACAAAGAGACTCTGCACACAACGCCAGCGGCGGCCGCACCAAACAGCCGCGATCTCCCGGCTCCGGGAGTGCCGGCACAGT